>NZ_JBWKTH010000007.1:0-273545 GCF_059420225.1 Pseudomonas sp. GW821-FHT04D07 | reverse complement strand
GACTGCGCCGGAAGTGGGGCGAATTATAGAGCCACAGGATTTCCCGTCAACGCTTATTTTCACTTTTCTGTCATAAGCGTCACAAACAGCGTGGAGACCCCAGGTTTTGCGGCGCCCGGACTGGCCTCTTCGCGGGCAAGCTCCGCTCCCACAAGGACCTCGTTACACCGCAAACTCTCGGTCAGACCCGGACACTGTGGGAGCGGAGCTTGCCCGCGAAGCTTTTAGCGGCCTCAAGGACGCCATCGCCGGCAAGCCGGACTCCTACAAGATCCGAGGCTGACCGAGAGCCTGCAGTGCGACTCGGTCCTGTGGGAGCGGAGCTTGCCCGCGAAGCTTTTAGCGACCTCAAGGACGCCATCGCCGGCAAGCCGGCCCCCTACAAGATCCGAGGCTGACCGAGAGCCTGCAGTGTGACTCGGTCCTGTGGGAGCGGAGCTTGCCCGCGAAGCTTTTAGCGGCCTCAAGGACGCCATCGCCAGCAAGCCGGCTCCTTACAAGGACCGCGTTGTTGTGGGGAGCGGCTTCTTGGCCACAAGACGGGGAATTCGGCGCGTCACTACAGGGATGCGCAACACTATAAGCAGCGCCCCTATAGAGGCATACACCGTCCACTCCTTCAGGTCGGCCCGCACGATCCACAACATATGCAGCAACCCCAACCCGAGGATCACGTAAACCAGGCGGTGCAACTTCTTCCAACCCTTACCCAGGCGACGCTGGCTGTAACGGTTCGAGGTCACGGAAAGCGCCAGCAGACAGAGGAAACCCAGCGCACCGACAATGATGTAAGGCCGCTTGCGCAACTCGACAACCAATTGCGACCAGTCCAACCCGAGCACAAACACCAGGTAAGCCGCCAAATGCAGCACCACGTAGGCAAAACACCACAAGCCCAATTGCCGGCGCACCGCAATCCAGCCTGGCCAGCCACTGAGTTTCTGCAACGGCGTCATGCTCAAGGTCACCAACAACAGAATCAGCGTACCCAAGCCCAGCCGATCAACCATGACCTTTCCCGGATCCGGCCCCAAGGCCAGGTTCCAGGCCTGATACAACCAGAGCAACGGCCAGATCCCCGCCGCAATAAAGACCCCCACACGCCAGAACGGATAGCGCATCAGTAGTTCTTCCGCAGATCCAGGCCACTATATAAAGAGGCAACCTCATCCGAGTAGCCGTTGAACATCTGCGTCTCGCGCACATTGGGGCTGAGCAGCCCACTGGGCAAACGCCGCTCCCGAGCCTGGGTCCAGCGCGGATGGTCGACGCCAGGGTTCACATTGGCATAGAAACCATACTCATCCGAAGCGATGCTTTGCCAGGTGGTCTTGGGCTGCTCTTCCACCAAGCTGATGCGGACAATGGATTTCACGCTCTTGAACCCGTACTTCCATGGCACCACCAGACGCAACGGCGCGCCGTTCTGATTCAGCAGCTCCCGCCCATACATGCCCACGGCCAGAATCGCCAAGGGGTTCATCGCCTCGTCCAGCCGCAAGCCTTCTACATAAGGCCAGTCGATCAGGGCGAAACCGGAACGCTGGCCCGGCATGCTCTTGGGGTCCTGCAAGGTTTCGAAACGAATGTACTTGGCCTTCGAGGTCGGCTCGACCTGCTTGAGCAACGCCGAGATGGGAAAGCCAATCCAGGGAATCACCATCGACCAGGCCTCGACACAGCGCAGGCGATAGATGCGCTCCTCCAACTGGTAAGGCTTCATGAAGTCTTCCAGGGCATAACGCCCCGGTTTGCCGACCTCACCGTCCACCACCACCGACCAGGGTTCGGTTTTCAGGGAACCGGCGTTCTGTGCCGGATCACCCTTGTCGGTACCGAACTCATAGAAGTTGTTGTAGTGGGTCGCGTCCTTGTAGGGGGTAATCGCCTCTCCCTTGACCGTCACCGCGCCCCATCGGGTCTCGGGTAGTTTCCCGCTAAACCAGGACGGCGCATTCCCCGCATCCACATCGGCATAACGCGCCGCCTCGGCGGCACTGGCCCAGCGCGGCAGACTGCCGATCGCCAGCCCGGCGACCGAAGCACCGAGTAATGCACGACGGGAGAGATAGAGAGATTCGGGCGTGACGTCCGAGTCTTGGCAATCGGATCGCTTGGGAAGCTTGATAAGCATGGCAACTCCGTAGCATTGGAGGACTGATGGACCAATAGACTACGGAGTCTGCGGGAAATTACATCACTCGCCGGCTTTGTGCCGACGAAGATGCAACAGGTACTGGATAGGACCCGAGGCCGCATAGGCGAGGAAAATCAGCAGCAGGATGCGCGGCGGATCGCTGAATACCACGGCGAACACCAGCACCACCGCAAGGATCGCGACAAACGGCACGCGCCCCTTGAGATCCAGCTCCTTGAAGCTGTTGTACTTGATGTTGCTGACCATCAGCATCCCGGCCGCCGCCACCAACAAGGCCACCAGGAACGACATCTTCGATCCCTGGATGCCGTAGTCGCTGAACGCCCACACCGTACCGGCCACCACGCCAGCCGCCGCCGGACTGGCCAGGCCGATGAAGTAGCGTTTGTCGGCGGTGCCGACCTGGGTATTGAAACGCGCCAGACGCAACGCCGCACCGGCCACATAGAGGAAGGCGACCATCCAACCGACCTTGCCCATATCCCCCAGCGCCCAACCGAATGCCAGCAGTGCCGGGGCGACACCGAAGGCAACCATATCGGACAACGAGTCATACTCGGCGCCGAAGGCACTCTGGGTATTGGTCATGCGCGCCACGCGACCGTCCAGGCCATCGAGCACCATGGCGACGAAGATCGCGATGGCGGAAAAAGCGAAATACTTGCTCGCCCCCGCCGGGTCCCCGGCACTCGCGGCACTCTGCGCACTCATCGCACTGATGATGGCGTAGAAACCGGCAAACAGGTTCGCGGTGGTGAACAGGTTCGGCAACAGATAGATACCGCGATGGCGGACTTTCTGGCCGTTGGCGTCATGCCCTTCCTCGACATGTTCGTCGATGGGCAGCAGGCTTTCGGCGTCGGAGCCCTGACCAGGCTCTTCGGGACGTTCAGTCATGACATTACCTTGTAGCTAAATGAATGGTTTCAACAGCACTCGGCGACCGCTCTAGGACCGCAAAACGATCCCGCTTTATACCAGAAGCGCCCCGGCCTGCGGAAAAACCCGGGCCAGACAGGTCGATCAGCCCAGGACAACGTGGGGCAGGAATCGACTGCTGTCCTTGGTAATCAGACTGTCGTCTTCACGAATACCGATCCCGGCCGCCACATCCCCCACCACCCATGAACCGATCACGGTGTAGCTGTCGTCGAACTTCGGCAGCGGGGAGAACGCTTGCAGGATATAGGGCGCATCGGTGTAAGGCCCATCCTCGGCCACCACCTGGTCGTCACCGGTACGGATCTCGATGTTCGCGCCCTCACGGGAAAAGAACGGTTTGCGCACCCAGCCCTTGGGCACGGGGCGCTGTGGATTCTGGTCGACATAGGCGGGAAGCAGGTTGGGATGTCCTTCGTGGAATTTCCACAGTAGCGGCAATATACCTTTGTTACTGACAATGGCTTTCCAGGCGGGTTCGATAAACTGGGTATCACAGCCTGGCACCGCCTGGCCGAACGCCTCGTGGAAGATATGCTCCCAGGCATGCAGCTTGAACAACCGCTCGATCCAGCGCCCGTGCAGATCGACAAAGCGGCCCTGGGTGGTGAGGCCGATATCCTCGATGTCAATATGCCGCGCCTCGATCCCCGCATGCGCGGCCATCCTGCGCAGGAAGTCCGTGGTCCCGCGATCCTCCTGCGAACCGGACATGGCCGAAAAGTAGAACGCCCCTCCGGCGGGAAAGGCCGCGAAGGCCCTGACCAGATCCTCGGCAATCGTGTTGAACTGAGTGGCGCGCGCCGGCAACACGCCCCGAGCGATCTGCTCCTCAAGCCAGAGCAACTGCACGGAGCCGGCTTCAAGCAGACTGGTGGGCGTGTCGTAATTGGCTTCCAGGCACTTGGCCGGACCGCTGCCGTCGTACGCCAGGTCGAAGCGACCATACAAATGCGGATGCCCCTGCTTCCAGGAGTCGCGAACCAGATCGAAAAACGCCGGCGGTATGGCCAGGCCCATCAACAGCTTCTCGCTGTCGACGACACGCTCGACCACATCCAGGCACAGGTCGTGAAGCGCCTTGGTCGGCGCTTCCAGGTCCCGGGTGATCTGCTCTTCGGTAAACAGGTAATAACCGCGCTCATCCCAATAGCGCTCGCCACCGATGGTGTGGAAAGCAAAACCTTCGTGCTCGACGCTGTCACGCCAGTATGGGCGCTCTTCGATACCGATCTTTTTCACCCTGGTCGCTCCCCTCAACCACCGGAACTGAAGATGCCGCTGCTTTTGCCGCCCCAGCCACTGCGCGCGGTAGCCTGGCTGCCGAAACCGCCACGCGAGACCGTCGAGGAAACCGAGCCGGAACCGCTGCCCAGGCTCTTGCCGAGGGTCGCCGGGGTGTAGGTGTTGGTGGAGCTGCTGCGGGCCTGGGTCGAACGGCTGAACGACTTGCCCTGCTCGATCTGCTGCGACAGCGTCGAACTGCTATAGCTACCGCGATTGTCGCGACTGTCGTAGATCGGCTGGGAATAGTAACGCCCGCCACCCCCGCTGTTGCTGAGCAGATTGCCAAGCAACAACCCGGTCAGCAGACCGCCATTCCCACCGCCACCACCATTGCCCGACTGTGCGGCCGCTTGTTGCTGGGCTTGTTCAAGATCCTTGCGCGGCACATCGCCGGACATCGCCAGCTCGAAGCCGCCCATCTTCGGCATGTACTTGCCGTCCGGGGTGACCTGGCAATAGCCGGGGACGAAGTCGCTGTCGCAGGACGCCTGGTCGTCATAGGTCGGCGCGATACGCCGGTGATCGGCCAGCGCCTGCATGAAGGCATCGGAGCAGACCTCCACCGGGACCTTCGCCGCCACACACTCCTCGACTGACTTGAAGTTGCTCTTCGAGTTGACGGCAACGGTGTCCTGGGACGCACCACAGGCGGAAAGCGCCAAAGGCAGGGTGCCAGCCAGCAACAGTTTTACGGAGCTACGGGTTCTCATCGAATGATCCTTATCCTTGCCCTGGGCTCAGGTCGACGGCGTCATGCAGGCCGAATTCAGCAGCCCGACACTGATGGCCACCGAGGCCAAGTAGATCGCCGCCGCCAGCTCGCCGCGCACGATACGCGCGGACAGCCCCTTGAGCACCAGGCTGGTCACGGCAAACGCCAGCAACTGCACCACAGCCGCGATCAGCACCCAGACGATGACGTCGACGACACTGATGCTGTTGGCGATGATATTGCTGGCCGGCAGGGCAAAACCCACCATGGAACCGCCCAGCGCAATCGCCGCGGCGGTATTGCCCTCGCGGATCAGGGCAAATTCCTTGTGGGGCGTCAGGCAGGTGTAGATGAACTGGAACAACACGAACAGAACAGCCGCCACCGCCATATAGACGATGAAGCCGAATACCGCGGTGGCGTTGAGCGACATGCGCAGCGCTTCGAGCATGATGATTTCCTTGTCAGAGAACTTCGATATCGGTGATTTGCAGCGTCACGCCAACAGCGCTGGACAGGGTGATCACCCCCTCCTCGTCTTCCTCGACCGAGAAGAGCAGGAACTCCCGACGGTTGAGCAGACCGGTCTCGCGCGCATAGAGCATGCTCAGGTGCTTGATCGAGTAGGCACCGTCCGGGCTCTTGACGAACTCCTGCATCGGCGTGAGTTCGGTCTGCCCGTCTTCGCTCCCCCATTGCCGGGCATACTCCTCGCCCTCGAGCTCGTAGAGCGGCATGCCGATTTTCGCATTGGGGCCGGTCAGTTGCAGCAACTGTTCCTTGCTGTTGATCGGGGTGACGTCGTGGTAGCCGAACAGGATCAGGTCCTGAATGTCCTCGGCCGCGGGGCCGTCCATGACCACTTGCAGGAAGTAATCCTCGTTATCGAGGTAAAACCGCTGCAAACGCATCGACTGCCCGAGATCGATATCACCCACTGCCCAGACTTTCTCGTCATCAGGCACCACCACATGGGACTGCCCCTCGAGCAACAGCTTCAAGGAGCGATCCAGGCACAGCATCCGCCCCGAGGCCAGCCCCAGGGGGCTACCCGGCGCAAGCGAAGTCGCGCCCGCCGCAGGCGTCGGCGCCTCGAAGCCCATGACGCGCTTGATCCAACTCATCGTGTCTCTCCTTCCTGTCGCGACAACGCGCTACCCTGCCCGTTTTTCAGACGGCAAAAAGGGCAAAGCGCTCACGCATTTGCCCTAGGACTGCTGCTTACTGGCCCGAGCCAGGATTCTGCCGGGCTTTCAGCCGTGCCAGCACCTCACTGCCGCTGCCTGACTTGGCGCCGATACCAGCATCCTGCAGACGCCGCTCCAGATCACCGCCATTGGACTCGTCGGCCAATTCCTGCGCGGCATCCAGCTTGGCGTCGCGCTCATCCTGGCGCTGCTTGATCCGGGCCAGCGAACCGACCGCCGTTTCCAGCTTGCCATTCGCCCCGCCAGTGGCCGCCGCGGTAGCAACCCGTGCCTGCTGGACCGTCTCGCGAGCCTTGGCCATCTCGACCTGCTGCTTCAAACCCTTGATCTGGTTTTCCGCCTTGATCACCTGAGCATGCAGCATCTCGACCTGGGCGCCGAACTGATCGGCCAGGAGTTTCTCCTGGTCGCGCAGGGCCTCGATCTCGGCCACCTTGTTGGCGCACTCGCCGGCCAGGCTTTCCACACCCTTGTCCAGCGCGGCCATGGCCTTGCCTTCCCAGTTGGCGATGTCGTTGTTCAGGCCATCAAGGCGTTGTTGCGACAGTTTGTAGCGGGCCTTGATGTCCACCAGGCCGTTCTTGGCCTTGGCCACGGCATTCTCGGCGTCGCGCTGTTCCTGTTCGAGGATGCGGATGGCGTTGGCATCGACAATGGTCTCACCGACCTCGGAAACACCACCACGAATGGCCGTTATGACTTTCTTCCAAATACTCATCGAAAACTCCTTGGGGACTTCATTAAACGTGGATGTGGTCTTCGAACGCTTCCACTGCACGGATCACGTTCTCGGCCAGGGTGAAGATTTCCTGGACGATCACGGTGATCGTGGAAGCCGCGCTCAGCGCACCGAACATGCAGTAGACCTCGGTGCCGTCGCCGACCCGTTCGATCCCCACGGAGGACAGCGGGAACAGGTCGCGGCTGCGCAGCACCAGGCCGTTGAAGACCGCCGGATCCTTGACCCGGCTGACCTCGACCAAGGTTGCGTCCACCAGGATCTGGTCACCGGACACGGCGAGGTAGAGCGGCAGGTCGCCGAACTCGGTCATGCTCAGTTTGATGCTCTGCTCGGCGTTCTCGGCGAGGGTCAGGACAATCTCCCCAGCGGACACTACCTCCAGCTCCGACAGCGCCTTGTGCAGCGAGTTGATCGTCCAGTTGATGTTCTCAGTCATGAAAGCCTCCAGTTTGATCCGTTCACCCAGGAAGGGCTGGCGTAACGCCTTTTCGATACCCCGCAGGGCCGTCGCATTCTCGGGAAGAATCCAGAATTCCCGCTTCACCAGGCCGGCTTCACGCAGACGAGCACGCATGTCGCGGACATAGTCGGCGGTGGTCTTGGTCTTGGCCGGTGATGACGACTTCTCACCCACTGAGGGCTTGTCATCCGCTGAGGGCTTGTCATCCGCTGCTTTTTTACGGGGCATCAGTCCTCCGAAAAATCTTACATGTAAGTAAATTACGTCGTTTGCCTGGAATGTTCAACGCCCGCCACAAAAGCTTTATGTGACAAAACAAAACGCCCCGACAAGTCGGGGCGTTTGTGTACAGCATGTACCGCTACCCAGCCCCAGGGGGCCGGGCAACCGGCTGAGCGTCGACTCAGTTCTTGGTTTTGTCGACGATCTTGTTCGCGCCGATCCACGGCATCATCGAACGCAGTTGCTCGCCGATGATCTCGATGCCGTGCGCGGCGTTGTTGCGACGCTTGGCGGTCATCGATGGGTAGCCGGTAGCACCTTCGCTGATGAACATTTTCGCGTATTCGCCGTCCTGGATGCGCTTCAGAGCGTTGCGCATGGCCTGGCGGGATTCGGCGTTGATGACTTCAGGGCCGGTCACGTACTCGCCATATTCGGCGTTGTTGGAGATCGAGTAGTTCATGTTGGCGATACCGCCTTCGTACATGAGGTCAACGATCAGCTTCAGTTCGTGCAGGCATTCGAAGTAGGCCATTTCTGGCGCGTAGCCTGCTTCAACCAGGGTTTCGAAACCGGCTTTGACCAGCTCGACGGTACCGCCGCAGAGAACGGCTTGTTCGCCGAACAGGTCGGTTTCGGTCTCGTCCTTGAAGGTGGTTTCGATGATGCCGGTACGACCACCACCAACGCCGGCGGCGTAGGACAGTGCAACGTTCTTGGCGTTGCCCGAGGCGTCCTGGTAGATCGCGATCAGGTCAGGGATACCGCCGCCTTTGACGAACTCGGAACGTACGGTGTGGCCTGGCGCCTTCGGCGCGATCATGATCACGTCGAGGTCAGCGCGCGGCACAACCTGGTTGTAGTGGATCGCGAAGCCGTGGGAGAAGGCCAGGGTGGCGCCTTTCTTGATGTTCGGCTCGATTTCGTTCTTGTACAGCGCGGACTGGAACTCGTCCGGGGTCAGGATCATGACCAGGTCGGCAGCGGCAACAGCGCTGGCCACGTCGGTCACTTTCAGGCCATGGGCTTCAGCCTTGGCCACGGTGGCCGAACCTTTACGCAGGCCGACAGTCACGTCAACGCCGGAGTCTTTCAGGTTGCAAGCTTGCGCATGACCCTGGGAACCGTAACCGATGATGGCGACTTTCTTGCCCTGGATGATCGACAGGTCGCAGTCTTTTTCGTAATAAACTTTCATGAAATTCCCCTATATATCCAGGCCGTTCAGGCCATTCGCTAATTTGGTTTAGATGCTGAGTACTTTGTCGCCGCGCGCAATACCGGTGACGCCACTACGGACAGTCTCCAGAATCGAGGCGGTGCCGATGGACTGGATGAAGCTGTCGAGCTTGTCGCTGGTACCGGTCAGTTGAACGGTATACACGCTAGCGCTGACATCAACGATCTGCCCACGGTAAATATCGGTGGTGCGTTTGATCTCGGCGCGCTGGGCGCCAGTGGCCTTGACCTTGACCAGCATCAGTTCGCGCTCGATGTGAGCACTTTCCGACAGGTCCACCAGCTTGACCACTTCGATCAGCTTGTTCAGGTTCTTGGTGATCTGCTCGATAACCTCGTCATGCCCCACGGTGGTCAGCGTCAGACGCGACAGGGTCGGGTCTTCGGTCGGGGCCACGGTCAGGCTTTCGATGTTGTAGTTGCGTTGCGAAAACAGGCCAACCACACGGGACAGAGCGCCAGGTTCGTTTTCCAGAAGCAGGGAAATGATGTGCCGCATATTAGGTACGCTCCGTCTTGCTCAGCCACATATCGCGCATGGAGCCATCTTTGATCTGCATCGGGTAGACGTGCTCGCTGGTGTCGACCTGGATATCGAGGAACACCAGGCGATCCTTCATCGCGAACGCTTCTTCCATCTTCGGCTTCAAGTCTTTCAGATCCGTGATACGGATACCGACGTGACCGTAGGCTTCGACCAGCTTGACGAAGTCAGGCAGCGATTCCATGTACGAGTGCGAGTGACGGCTGCCGTAGCTCATGTCCTGCCATTGGCGAACCATGCCGAGCACACCGTTGTTCAGGCTGACGATCTTCACCGGCAGGCCGTACTGCAGGCAAGTCGACAACTCCTGGATGTTCATCTGGATGCTGCCCTCGCCGGTGACGCACGCGACGTCGGCGTCAGGGAAGCTCAGTTTCACACCCATGGCCGCAGGGAAACCAAAGCCCATGGTGCCCAGGCCGCCGGAGTTGATCCAGCGGTTGGGTTTGTTGAACTTGTAGTACTGCGCCGCGAACATCTGGTGCTGACCCACGTCGGAGGTGACAAAGGCATCGCCCTTGGTCACTTCGCAGAGGGTCTCGATCACGGTCTGTGGCTTGATGATGCTGCCGTCGCCCTTGTCGTAAGGGAACAGGCCACGATCACCGCGCCATTCGTCGATCTGCTTCCACCAGCTGGCCACCGACTCCTTGTTCGGGGTCTCGCCGATTTCCTTGAGGGTCGCGACCATCTCGGTCAGCACGCTCTCCACCGGCCCAACGATAGGCACGTCTGCCTTGATGGTCTTGGAGATCGATGCCGGGTCGATGTCGATGTGGATGATCTTGGCGTTCGGGCAGAACTTCGATGGACCGTTGATCACCCGGTCATCGAAACGCGCGCCCACGGCCAGGATCACATCGGCGTGGTGCATGGTCAGGTTGGCGGTGTAGCTGCCGTGCATGCCGAGCATGCCGACGAACTGCCGGTCGGTGCCAGGGTAGGCGCCGAGCCCCATCAGGGTATTGGTGACGGGCAGGTTGAGCATCTTGGCCAGCTCGGTCAGGGGCGCGGAGCCACCACCGAGGATCACCCCGCCGCCCGCGTAGAGCACCGGACGCTTGGCCGCCAGGAGCATTTCCGCCGCCTTGCGGATCTGCCCGGAATGACCACGCACCGCTGGGCTGTAGGAACGCAGCTTGGCTTTTTTCGGGAAAATGTATTCGAACTTCTCGGCCGGGTTGGTCATGTCCTTCGGAATATCGACAACGACAGGACCAGGACGACCGGATTGCGCCAGGTAGAACGCCTTCTTCATCACTTCAGGGATTTCCGAGGCGTGCTTGATCATGAAGCTGTGCTTCACGATCGGCCGGGAGATACCGATCATGTCGGTTTCCTGGAACGCATCGGTACCGACCAGGGTGCTCGGCACCTGACCGGAAATGATCACCATCGGAATGGAGTCCATGTACGCCGTGGCGATACCGGTGATGGCATTGGTTGCGCCAGGACCGGAAGTCACCAGAACCACGCCGGCTTTACCGGTGGCCCGGGCGTAACCGTCAGCCATATGGGTCGCCGCCTGCTCGTGACGAACCAGGATGTGGGTCACGTCCGGTTCTTTGAACAAGGCATCGTAGACATGCAGAAGAGCACCACCCGGGTACCCATAGATATATTTGACGCCTTCGTCACGCAAAAAGCGGACGAGCATCTCACCGCCAGATAAAAGCTCCACGTTGTTCACCTCTAAAACGCCAGAATACCGTCCACGCACACTGGAGGACGGGTCTTAATAGGTTTACTTCTCAGCAGAGCATGAGCGACGGTGGTCGCCGACTACGTCAGCACTGACTGAGCAAGTATTGGGAGTGCCCCAAGTGTTGCGGGGGTTTCCCACCCAGCGCGAGGTAACGCGTTGCGGGTGTAACAGGTCGGCGCGGATGTGCGCCTCATGATCTGCCGAGTGGGCCTGCTTCTGGCAGTCCCTCTACAGCGGACTTTGGATTGTTCTGATTCGTCCGGTCCAAGTCAAGTCATCTTGTGAGCTTTCTTCAAACTAAGCGCATGACAACGCAGAAGAAAACCTTTCCCGAGGGAATGTGCTACGTTGCTTATCGCATTGTCTGACAAGGAAACCTGATGCGTAGAAGCATTCTGATAACGGGCCTGCTACTCGCTTTGAGCCCGCTGTGCCAGGCCGGGCAGATCTACAAATGGGTCGATGCCCAGGGCGTGACGCATTTCGACGCGCAGCCGCCTGCGGGGCAAACGGCGACCGTGGTGACCCCGGCGATCGGCAATGTCCCCGCGCCACCGCCACGCCCCGCCGTGCCGGCGAGCACCGCAGTGGGCGACCAGAAGGCCGTGGACGCCAAGGTCAAGAAACAACTTGCCGATGAGGAAGTGGCTCGCAAAGCCTATTGCGAGAAAGCCCGGACCAACCTGGCCCAGTTGGAAAACAATGCGCGGGTGCGTGAAGAAGTCAATGGCGAGCTGCGGCGCCTGACCGAAGAGGAGCGTCAGGCGCGCCTGGTGGAGACGCGCAAGAGCATCGAGGAAAACTGCTCGTAAACACCTCATACCCTGTGTAGAGGCCGGCACGCCAGGCATCGTTCTTCCGGCAGCCAGCGCCGGCAAGCCGGCCCCCACAAGGAACGACGAACAAGGTAACGACGGTTCTAGCCGCGGGTCTCGGCAATCAACCGGTCGAACTGCGCCAGCAACCGCTGCAAGCCGCGCCCCTGCCCTGGCCGCTGGGCATAGACCATTTCGGCCATGGCCAGAATCCCGGAAGCATTGGGCAGCGGCAGGTCCTCCTCGAGGATCACCTTCATCCTCGGCAGGAAGATCCATTGCAGCCACTGCTCGAACTCCAGGCTATCGACGCTGAAGGGCTCGACACTGGCCAAAGCCTCGGCGCTGGGCGACACCTCATCCCAGCAGCCCTGGGCCCGCAATTCCCGTTCGATCAGCAGGAGTTGCTCGGCAATCAACGGAAAACGCGCATCCATCAGTAACCGACCTTGGCCTTCTGCTGCGCCTGGGCGGCACCGGCGGCATCACCCTGCTTGCTCCGCGCCTGGGCGATGATGCCCCAGAGGTTGGCCTGCAGATCCGGACGTCCATTAGCAAAGCTCAGACCACGACGGGCCAGTTGCTCGGCTTGCGGCGCATCACCCTGGGCCATGCGCACCTGGGCCAGTCGATAAAGCACTTGCGGCTCACGGGGGGCCACACGCTGGGCACGCTCAAGGCTCGACGAGGCGCCATTGAGGTCGCCACTGGATTGCTGCTGCTGGGCGGTGGTCAACAACGCCAGTACCGGGCCATCCAGTTGCTCGTCGGCGGACAGGCCACCGCTGTTGTTGTTCGACGGAATACCGCTCGGCGCCACCGGGCTCGGCATGTTGTAGCCGCCCTGATTCGCCGGCGGGTTGTAAGCGCCCTGGTTATAGGCACCCGAGTCGACCGGCGCGGCCTGGATCGGCGCGTTGTTCGACGGGCCCGGGGTAATCGGCCCCGGCGTGAACGGCTCGCTACTGATCGGCGCCGACGTTGTCGCCCCGCCGCCCGGAATCATCACCACCACGCCGGAATCCTGCGGCACCGCCTGGGTCTGGCTCGGCACCGGCCCCTTGACCACGGACTTGCGGAAACCGCCTGTGGACGAGATCCGCTCGTTATTGGAGACCGCGGTCCCCGAATCAACCACCGGGATCGAACCCCGTGGCACGCTGGAACAACCACCCAACACGGTCAGCGCTGCAAAAGCTGGAATCCACCACTTGTTCACGTCAAACCCTCTTCGCTCAATTCAACCAGCCCTTGACCCAATCCATCACTTCAGTGGCCGGCGCAGGCGCCGCGCCACCGCACGAAGCGCCCGGCACCGGTTCACTGCCGCGAATATACGGCATCTGCACCGCGCCCGGGCAATTGGCATCGGAGCCTTGCCCGCTGTGCGGATCGACCCAGGCCTGGACCACGTTATCCGGTTGCGGCATATCCAGTGGCAGCGGGTCGGCCTTGCGCATGAAACTGGTCCAGACCTGCAAGGCACCGCTGGCACCGGTGAACGGCGTCTTGCCGTTGTCATCACGACCGAGCCAGACCACCGCCAGCAGATCCTGGCCGAAACCGGCGAACCAACTGTCACGCGAATCGTTGCTGGTACCGGTCTTGCCGGCCAGGGTCAGGGTCTTGGGCAGGACGTTGTAGACCCCGCTCCCGGTCCCCTCGCGCATCACCCGCTGCATGGCCGCCTGGATCAGGTAGATCGAGCCCGCGTCGAAGCGCTGCTGGATCTGGAACGGATAACGCTTGAGCGGCTGGCCCTCGGCCGTCAGGACACTGCGAATACCACGCATCGGCGTATTGAAGCCACCGTTGGCCAGGGTCTGGTACATGGTCGCGATATCCATCGGCGTCATGCTCGCGGCCCCCAGCAACATCGAAGGAAAGGCCGGGAACTCACGGGTAACGCCAAGGCGTCCGAGGGTCTTGAGGACATTCGGCACGCCGACTTCCAGGCCCAGTCGAGCGGTCGACAGGTTATAGGAGTGCGCCAGGCCCTGATAAAGGAAAACCGTACCGTGGGAACGACGGTCAAAGTTCTGCGGTTTCCAGATCTGTCCGTCAGCGCCTTTCACCGAGAAGGCTTCGTCCGAAAGCCAACTGGTCAGCGTGTACTGGCTGGGTTTCTCCAGCGCGGTCAGATACACCGCCGGCTTGATCAGCGAGCCCACCGGACGCACCGCATCCAGCGCGCGGTTGAACCCGGCAAAGCTGGACTGGCGACTGCCGATCATCGCCTGGATCTCACCGGTTTCCGGGTTGGTCACCACCATGGCCGCCTCGATATCGTCACTGCCCTTGCGCCCGGCCAGGCGCTTGAAGGTGTCGTTGACCGAGGCCTCGGCCTTCATTTGCAGGATCGGGTCGAAGCTGGTGAAGATGCGCAAGCCTTCCTCGGTCAAGTCTTCGTCGCGGTAGTCTTCACGCAGTTGCCGCTTGACCAGGTCGAGGAAGCCGGGGAACGAGCTATCCGCCAGGCTGCCGCGGGCGGTCACCCCCAGTGGCATTTTCTTCGCCGCCGCCACTTGCTCGGCAGTCGCCACGCCCTGCTGCTCCAACAGGTCGAGCACCAGGTTACGCCGCTCGAGCGCCCGATCCGGGTAACGTCGCGGGTTGTAGTAGGACGGGCCCTTGACCATGCCCACCAGTAAGGCCACCTGATGCAATTTCAGCTCCGCCAGTGGCTGGCTGAAGAAGAACTGGCTGGCCAGGCCGAAGCCGTGCACCGCGCGCTGGCCGTCCTGGCCGATAAAGACCTCGTTGAGGTAGGCCTCGAGAATCTCTTTCTTGTCGTAATGCAACTCCAGCAACAAGGCCATCATGGCCTCGGTGAGCTTGCGGCTCAGGCTGCGTTCGTTGGTCAGGAAGAAGTTCTTGACCAACTGCTGGGTCAGGGTACTGCCGCCCTGGCGCATCTGCCCGGCCGAGGTATTGACCCAGATGGCCCGGGCAATCGACTTGGGCGAGACGCCGAAGTGATGATAGAAATCCCGGTCCTCGACCGTCACCAGGGTGTCGAGCAGGTACGGCGGTACCTGGTCGATCTTGATCAGGATGCGGTCTTCGAGGTTCTTCGGGTACAGCCCGCCGATCAGCAGCGGCTCAAGGCGCACCACCGAGAGCTTCGAGCCGTTGAGCGAGGACAGCTCGGTCACATAATCGCCAGAGAAGCGCACCCGCACCGGCTGGGCCGTTTCCATGCCTTCATAGAACTGGAAGCCACGGGTGTTCAAGTCCACGCTGTTGCCGCTGACCGCCGCCGCCCCCGGGCCATTGGCCACGGCTTCGCGACGATAGCCGAGGGCATCGAGTTCGGTGAGGAAGTCGTCCTTGCTCAGCTTCTGGCCGACGAACAGCTCCAGCGGCCGGGCATAGACCTTGGCCGGAATGGTCCAGCGCTTGCCGGAGAACTTTTCCTGCACGATGGCATCGAGGTAGACGGCAAAACCGGCCAGCACGACGAGGCCGACCAGGCTGAGCTTGATCGCCCAGCCAAGCCAGGGACGCAGGCGGCCAGCGGGAGGTTTGGATTTAGCACGGGAACGGGGGGATCGGGTACGAGTCATGGCGGCGGATTATACGCACTTTATTGATGATCAACATGTACGTCCGGCGGTTTGCACCTGAGCCGCCAGCGGCCATAATGAGCGCCTTGAATTTACCGCCCTCTGAAGGATCGCCAGTGAGCCAGTCCCTGATTAACGCCCTGCAGAACCCGGCCCTCTACCCCCATCCGGTGGAAGGTTTCCAGGTTATCGAAACCCATATCTCCTGGGTCCTGCTCACCGGGCCCTATGCTTACAAGATCAAGAAGCCGGTCAACTTCGGCTTCCTCGACTTCACCGAACTGAGCGGGCGCGCGCATTTTTGCGCGGAAGAGTTGCGCCTGAACCAGCGCCTGACCCACGACCTGTACCTGGAAGTCCTGCCGATTAGCGGCAGCGTCGAGGCTCCGATCCTCGGCGGCGACGGCCCAGCCATCGAATACGCGCTGAAAATGCGCCAGTTCCCGCAGAGCCAGTTGCTGAGCACCCTGCAGGCCAACGGCGAACTGACCACCGCGCACATCGATGCAATGGCCCAACAGATCGCCGCGTTCCACCAGAGCGCCCCCGAAGTGCCGAAAGACCACTACCAGGGCACCCCGGAAGCGGTCATGGACCCGGTCCGGCAGAATTTCGAACAGATTCGCCCGTTCCTCAGCGAAAAAGCCGATCTGCTGCAACTCGACGCCCTGCAAGCCTGGGCCGAAACCAGCTTCGAACGCCTCAAGCCGCTGCTGGCCCAGCGCAAGGCCGAGGGTTTCATCCGCGAATGCCATGGTGACATCCACCTGGGCAACGCCACCGTCATCGACGGCAAGGTGGTGATCTTCGACTGTATCGAGTTCAACGAACCCTTCCGCTTCACCGACGTCTACGCCGACACCGGCTTCCTCGCAATGGACCTCGAGGACCGTGGCCTCAAGAGCCTGGCCCGGCGCTTCATCAGCCAGTACCTGGAACTGACCGGCGACTACCAGGGCCTGGCCCTGCTGAACTTCTACAAAGCCTACCGCGCCCTGGTGCGTGCCAAGGTCGCGCTGTTCAGCATGCCGCCCGAAGATCCGGTGCAACGCGCCAGCAGCATGCGCCAGTACCGCAACTACGCCAACCTGGCGGAAAGCTACAGCACCATTCCGTCGCGCTTCCTGGCGATCACCAGCGGCGTCTCCGCCGTCGGCAAGAGCCACGTCGCCCTGCGCCTGGTGGAAGCGCTGGGTGCCGTGCGGCTGCGTTCGGATGTCGAGCGCAAACGCCTGTTCGGCGAACAGTCGCAGGAGAACCGCGTCGGCGACGGCATCTATAGCCGCGACGCCAGCGTGAGCACCTACCAGCGCCTGCATGAGATCGCCGACAGCGTTCTGCGCGCCGGATTCCCGGTGGTAATCGACGCCACCTACCTCAAGCGCGAACAACGCGACGCCGCCGCCCTGGTCGCCGAAGCCACCGGCGTACCCTGCCTGATCCTCGACTGCAACGCCCCGCAAGCCGTGATCGAAAGCTGGCTGGCACAGCGTCAGGCCGATGCCGTCGATCCGTCCGACGCTACACTGCAAGTGATCGCCGCCCAGCAAGCCAGCCGCGAAGCCCTGGGCGCCGATGAAGTGCTGCGCACCAAGCGCGTCGAAACCCATGAAAGCGGGAGCCTCGACGCCCTGGTCGAGCAGATTCGCCAGCGCCTGCCAGGTCTGTAAAAACTATTTCAGCCGTGACGCCGCAAGTGCTTCACGGCTGAAACATAGTGGCATTATACTGGCGTCATAAATCCAACAGGAGACGTCTCATGAGCCATCCCAAGCTGCTCGACTCACCCTTGTTTGCCTTGCTGCACAAGGATGACATCGCCGGCTTCAACAAGGCCCGGCCCAAGGACGGTCCGATCGATATGCGCGGCGGTGACTTTCGCGGCCTCGACCTGCGCGAGCTGAATGCCGATGGGATCGACTTCACCGACGCCTATTTCCGCTCCGCCGACCTGCGTGGCCTGGACTTGCAGAAATCCATCCTGATCGGTGCCAGCGTCGCCCATGCGCAGATTTCCGGCGCTTACTTTCCCGTGGAACTGAGCCCGGCCGAGATTCTCATGTCGATGCAGTTCGGTACGCGCCTGCGCTACAACGCCTAGCCCTCGTGGCGCGGGCACGAGGATGGCAGCAGCGCTTGCCGCCTGGGGCCTGCTCACGACCGGGATAATGCTGGTGCTGCACGATTTTTCCCTACTCGCCCCTTCCCTGCTCCACGTAACCCTGTGGGCGAAGGCTGCGGCTTAGAAGCGTTTGCACCAGCGCCGAGCAAAGAACCACGCTTTTCCTACTGACCGCTACACTCCTTTCAGGCTTGCCTATTCTCGTCCACGCAGCGTTCGGCCGTCGCAAGGAGGCTTGATGAACGATGAACTGCAACACCTGAAAAACCTTGGCAAGACCTCGGCGCAATGGCTCCATGCGGTGGGTATCCACAGCGCATCGGATTTGCGTCGATTGGGCGCGGTGGATGCCTACCGCGCAGTCAGGACCCGCGGATTCCGGGCGTCAAAAGTGCTGTTGTATGCGATCGAAGGTGCCTTGATGGACATTCACTGGAACGATATCCCTCAAGAACGCAAAGAAGCCTTGAATAAACAGTTGGAAGCGATATCGTCGCGTCACAAAAACTGATTTCGCAGGTTTGGCATGTATTTACTCGGGGAGCAACCGGCCTACGCCGAAGAACTGATCAATCGCCTGCAGGCGATCCCGGCACAGCTGCTCAAAGGCTTACCCCCCTGCGCGGCCCCCCTTGAGCTTGAGCAAATCGCTGATCTCGGTGCCTTGCTGCCGGTCGATCAAGTGTTCCTGATCGACAGTGGCCTGCTGCATGCGCGGGTCGACGAGCGTGCGCTGTTCTATCTGCACGAAGGCGACCTGGTCGGATTGCGCCAGGGCATCGACTGGCCGCGCTGCGTGTTGAGCAGTGACAACCCACTGCGCCTGATCCCCTACCAGCGCGCCGATCTCTTTGCCCATATCTACGCCGACAACAGCCGCGCCGAAGCGCTGTTACGCTACCTGATCGGCCAGACCGCCCTGCTCTCCGATGCCGTCACCCGCCTGAAACAACCGGAATTTCGCAGCAGCAACGGCTTCCAGCAGGTGGCCAGCGGCGAAGTGATGATCCGCCAGGGCGACGATGCCGACCATGTCTTCATCATTACCGAAGGACACGCCGAGGCCTTTGTCGACGGACACAAGGTCGGCGATGTGCCCAAGGACGAGATTTTCGGCGCCATGGCGGTGTTCACCGGCGAAAAACGCAGCGCCAGCGTGATCGCCAGCCAGCCCTGCACGGTCATGCTGATCCCCAAGGAGCAGTTCCTCAGCCTGACCCAGAGCAACCCGCGCATCGCCCACAGCCTGATCGAAAGCATGGCGCGGCGCATCGACCTGCTGAACAAGGAAGTCACGCGCCTGAGCGCCGTCGGCACGGCACGCTGAACCGCAGCCGCCTCGACCGTTGGTCCACGGCAACACCCCGGACAAGCGGTCGGTAAAAAGACATTGACTTAGAAATGAGAATCGTTATGATTATCACAACTGATCGCGAGATCGGTCGGATTTTCTGGAAGGCCCTGGTTCGGACTCTCAGATTATCTCCTCATCAGGCTAATCACGGTTATTGACCCGGCTTTTTGCCGGGTTTTTTTTGCCCGTCCGAAAAGCCAACGCCCCGTCACGTCTCCCCGACCAGTGGTGCTACCGGGCTCTCCAGTCGTGCCAGCAACTCATCCAACAAGCCCGAAGCCCCGAGCCGGACGTGATCGGCATTGATCCAGGCCGACCCGAACCGCGCGCGCGCCAGTTCGATATAGGTACGTGCGTCGTCGAACGTGCGTATCCCGCCAGCCGCCTTCAACCCCACCAGCCCGCCCCGCTCGGCAATGGCCTCGAGCATGATGCGCACCGCCTGCTCGGTGGCGTTGACCAGGACTTTGCCGGTACTGGTCTTGAGAAAATCGGCCCCGGCGGCAATCGCGTCCTGGCTGGCCTGGCGGATCATCTGCGGGTCGCGTAGCTCGCCGGTTTCCAGGATCACCTTGAGTTTGGCCCGGCCCGCGCAAGCGTCACGACAGGCCGCAACCATGCTCATGCCGGTCTGCGCATCGCCCATCAACAGTGAGCGGTAGGGATAGACCAGATCGACTTCATTGGCGCCGGCGGCGATCGCCTCCAGGGTTTCGGCAACCGCCACGGCGACATTGGGGCCGCCGTGGGGGAAGTTGACCACCGTGGCGACCCGGATCACCTGCCCGCCAAGGATATCGAGGGCCCGTCGCGCCAGGCCGACGAAACGCGGAAACACGCACACCGCCGCCACCGGACCGAACGCTGTCTGCGCCCGCTGGCACAGCGAAATGATGCGCTCGGCATCGTCGTCGCCGCTCAGCGAGGTCAAGTCGAGCAGGCCAATGGCTTGACGTGCCAGCTGTTGATCGGCTTCATTCATCTGCTTCATCTTCACTCCCCCGGGTCGTTGCATAAACGTGACGAGCGTCCAAGGCGCCTCCTCGGCAGTCCTGAGCAGCCGGATGGCGCGAAATACGCTATGGGAGTCACAATAAAGGACTCGCCTTCGCCGGCGCATGCGCCAGCCAAAGACAAAGACTCGGCCCACACCAGAACAAGAAACATCCCACACCCCAAGGATCAGCATGAAATTTCTCTGCGACTCGAACACCCTGGCCGACAACAGCAGTCGTGGTTTTGAGATGGACGGCCAACCACTGTTGGCCGTACGCCGTGAGGGCCAGGTCTACGTCTACCAGAATCGCTGCCCGCACCGCGGCATCGCCCTGGAGTGGCGACCCGACCAGTTTCTCGACCCCAGCGCCAGCCTGATCCAGTGCGCGACCCATGGCGCACTGTTCCTGATTGAGAGCGGTGAGTGCGTGGCCGGGCCTTGCGCCGGGCAGGCGCTGCTGGCAATCCCCTGCACGGAAGACGCGCAAGGCATCTGGCTGGTGCCGTGAACCGCTAGAGCAACACCGGCAAACGACGCTCGACGCGGATCGCTTCCGGCGTCAGGCTCACCCCGTAGGCCAGCACCTCGACCCCGGCCGCCAGCGCCTCGCGCAGCGCCGCGGCATAACCCGGATCAATTTCCTCGGCCGGCCGTACCGCCTCGATACCGGTCAGGTTCACGCAATACAGCTGCACCGCCCGCACCCCCTCACGCGCCAGGGTCGCCAATTCGCGCAGATGCTTGGCGCCACGCTGGGTCACCGCATCCGGAAACGCCGCCACCGCCGTGCCATCGAAACCGAGGGTGACGCTTTTGACTTCGACAAATGCCGGCCCGCGGGGATAGTCGAGGCGAAAATCGATCCGGCTGTTCTCCTGACCATAGGCCACCTCGCGCTTCAGGCCGGTAAAACCGTTCAGTTCACTGATGACCCCGGCGCGCAACGCCTCTTCGACCAAGGGGTTGGCCCGCGCGGTATTCACGCAAGCCAACCGGCCCTGCGGGGTTTCACCGATTTCCCAGGTACCGGGCAGCTTGCGCTTGGGGTCGTTGGAGCGGCTGAACCAGACCTGCCCGCCCGGCACCATGCAGTTGAGCATCGAACCGGTATTGGGGCAGTGGATGGTCAGCAACTCGCCGGAGGCGGTTTCGATGTCCGCCAGGAACCGCTTGTAGCGCTGGATCAGACGACCTTCTTCGAGGGCGGGAGAAAAATCCATCAGCCTTGCCAACTCCGCAGACCACGGGCAATCCGTTCCACCGCCTGTTCCAGTCGCGGCAGGCTCTGGGTGTAGGCAAACCGCACATGATGGCTGGCCAGGTGACGACCGAAGTCCAGTCCCGGGGTAAAGGCCACGTGTTCGGTCTCAAGGAAATGACGGCAGAACGCGAAGGCATCGCCGCCGAACGCGCTGATATCAGCGTACAAGTAGAAAGCGCCCTGGGGCTCCACGGCAATGCCGAAACCCAACTCGCGCAATGCCGGCAGGAGGAAGTCGCGACGACGTCCGAACTCGGCCCGGCGCTCTTCGAGAATGCTCAGGGTCGCCGGCTCGAAACAGGCCAGCGCCGCATGCTGGGCCATGCTCGGTGCACTGATGTAGAGGTTCTGCGCGAGCTTTTCCAGGTCCGCCACGGCCTCCGGTGGCGCCACCAGCCAGCCCAGTCGCCAGCCGGTCATGCCGAAGTACTTGGAGAAGCTGTTGAGCACAAAGGCGCTGTCATCGACTTCCAGCACGCTGGCCGCATCGCAACCGTAGGTCAGGCCGTGGTAGATCTCGTCCACCACCAGATGGCCATGGCGCTCCTTGACCGCCGTCGACAGCGCCCCCAGTTCGTCGCGAGTCAGCAGGGTCCCAGTGGGGTTGGCCGGCGATGCCACCAGGGCCCCGACACTGTCCTGGTCCCAGTGCCGCGCCACCAGGTCGGCGGTGAGCTGATAACGCACCTCCGGCCCGACCGGCACCAGTTGCGCCGCGCCCTCGACCAGGCGCAGGAAGTGCCGATTGCACGGATAGCCCGGGTCGGCCAGCAGCCAGTGCTTGCCAGGGTCCACCAGCAGGCTGGTGGCCAACAGCAACGCCCCGGAGCCGCCCGGGGTGATAAGGATGCGCTGCGGATCGATATCCAGCCCATAGCGCTGCCGATAGAAACCCGCGATCGCCTCGCGCAATTGCGGCAGCCCGCGCGCCGCCGTGTAACGGGTCTTACCCGACTCCAGCGCGGCCTGACCGGCGCGGATGATCGGCGCGGCCGTGGTGAAGTCCGGCTCACCGATCTCGAGGTGGATCACATCATGCCCGGCCGCCTGCAACTCGTTGGCGCGCGCCAGCAGAGCCATCACATGAAAGGGTTCGATTGCGCGGCTGCGCGCGCTGTAGTGCTGAGACATTAGCCTTCCTTGATTGGACAGGGGAATGGGCGATAGATCGATTCTACCCAACCTCGGGCACCCTGGAGTGTTTAAAGCATCCTGCGTTCCGCGCAAGATTGGCTAAAATGAACAATTAACCATTGCTTCACGAAGCTGACGCCTTCCATCCGGCATATAAGCCCCTGTAGGAGCAAGCTTGCTCGCGATGGTGGCCCAGGCACCGCGGGGTATCAGCCCCCCCGCGTTATCATTGACGACCATCGCGAGCAAGCTCGCTCCTACAAGAGGGGCGTCAAGCCGTGACGTTCGGCTCGACAAGTCCAGCCTCGACAACCGGGAGTAGCGCACCCCGATTCGATCTGGTAAGTTCGCCCGCTTGCAGCCGCAGGGCCGGCAGGTGTCGGTGATGTTGAAATCCTGCGCAATGGATTAGAAGAGTAGAGGCGGTCCATTCATGCCCACCCAAGCAAAGCAGCAAAGCACTGAGCCAAAGATCGGCGGCTTCGAACCCTATGTTGAAAGCAAGGGCGAGGAGTACATGGGCGAGCCCATGCGCAAACACTTCACCAAGATCCTGCAGAAATGGAAGCAGGAATTGATGCATGAAGTCGACCGCACCGTTGATCATATGAAGGACGAAGCGGCGAATTTCCCTGACCCAGCTGACCGTGCCAGCCAGGAAGAAGAATTCAGCCTCGAACTGCGCGCCCGCGACCGCGAGCGCAAACTGATCAAGAAAATCGACAAGACCCTGCAGCTCATCGAAGACGAAGAGTATGGCTGGTGCGAGTCCTGTGGCGTCGAGATCGGCATCCGTCGGCTGGAAGCCCGACCGACCGCCGACATGTGCGTCGACTGCAAGACCCTCGCGGAAATCAAGGAAAAACAGGTCGGCAAGTAATCCCCGCCGATACCTGAGCAAACGGAGCGTGCAAACGCTCCGTTTTCGTTTGTGCCGCCGACGCCGTCTCTTGCCTACGGGTTTTCCAGTAATATCCGAACCATGACCGCCACTCCCGCCTATATCGGACGCTTCGCCCCCACGCCCAGCGGCCACCTGCATTTCGGTTCACTGGTTGCGGCCCTGGCCTCCTACCTCGACGCCCGCTCGGTTGGCGGGCGCTGGCTGCTGCGCATGGAAGACCTCGATCCGCCGCGCGAAGAACCCGGCGCCCAGACCTCGATCCTCGATACCTTGCAGCGCTACGGCTTCGAATGGGACGGCGAACTGGTCCGCCAGAGCGAACGCCACGACACCTATGCCCAAGTGCTCGAGCGCTTATTCAGCCAAGGCTTGGCCTACGCCTGCACCTGCTCGCGCAAAGAGCTTGAGCCCTATCAGGGGATCTATCCTGGGTTGTGCCGCAACCTCGGCCACGGCATCGAGAATGCCGCCATCCGTCTGCGTGTGCCGGAACTGAGCTACCGCTTCGAGGACCGGGTACAAGGCCCGTTCCAGCAGCACCTGGGCCGTGAAGCCGGCGACTTTGTGATCCGCCGCCGCGACGGACTCTACGCCTACCAACTGGCGGTGGTGCTGGACGATGCCTGGCAAGGGGTGACCGATATCGTCCGCGGCGCCGACCTGCTGGACTCCACGCCACGCCAGCTCTACCTGCAGGAGCTGCTCGGGCTGCCACAACCACGTTACCTGCACATACCGCTGATCATCCAGCCGGACGGCCACAAGCTCGGCAAGTCCTACCGCTCGCCACCGCTGGCGGCCGACCAGGCAACGCCCTTGCTGATGCGCGCCTTGCGTACACTGGGGCAACGCCCGCCCGTCGCACTGGAACAGGGCACGCCGCGCGAGGTGCTCGACTGGGGGATTGGCCATTGGGATGCCACACTGATTCCGAGGACAGCCACCCTGGCCGAAGCGCAATTGCACTGACGCCCCTTGCAGGTTGGCGCCCATCCGTTACCATCGCCGCACGTTTTCGGGCACGCACCCAATAAAGAGAGGCCGGGATGTACATCTATCGCTTGGTCCTGCTGTTGGTGGTCGGGATCTACCTGTTCTCGCCGGCCATCATGGATTGGTGGATCGACGCCACCGGCGCCTGGTATCGCCCTTATCTGCTCTGGCTGATCCTGATCGTCGTGACCTTCATCCTGCAGAGCCAAAAAGATGCCGATGAGCTTTAGCCTGACCCAGATGCTGCTGATCAGCGCCGCGTACCTGCTGGCACTGTTCGGCGTGGCCTGGATCAGTGAACGCGGGGTGATCCCGCGCTCGATCATTCGCCACCCACTGACCTACACCCTGTCCCTGGGCGTGTACGCCAGTGCCTGGGCGTTTTATGGCACGGTGGGCCTGGCCTACCAGTACGGCTACGGTTTTCTCTCCAGCTACCTGGGGGTTTCCGGCGCCTTCCTGCTGGCGCCGGTGCTGCTCTACCCGATCCTGAAGATCACCCGCACCTACCAGCTCTCGTCCCTGGCCGACCTGTTCGCCTTCCGCTTTCGCAGCACCTGGGCCGGCGCCCTGACCACGGTGTTCATGCTGATCGGCGTGCTGCCACTGCTGGCCCTGCAGATCCAAGCGGTGGCCGACTCCATCGGCATCCTCACCCGCGAACCGGTGCAGCATCGGGTGGCCCTGAGCTTCTGCGCGTTGATCAGCCTGTTCACCATCTTCTTCGGCTCGCGGCATATCGCCACCCGGGAAAAGCACGAGGGCCTGGTGTTCGCCATCGCCTTCGAATCGGTGATCAAGCTGATCGCCATCGGCGGAGTCGGCCTGTACGCCTTGTACGGTGTGTTCGACGGTCCGCAGCAGCTTGAGCTTTGGCTGCTGCAGAACCAGACCGCCCTGGCCGCGTTGCACACGCCGTTGCAGGAAGGTCCGTGGCGCACCCTGCTGCTGGTGTTCTTCGCCTCGGCCATTGTGATGCCGCACATGTATCACATGACCTTCACCGAGAACCTCAACCCGCGCTCCCTGGTCAGCGCCAGCTGGGGCCTGCCGCTGTTCCTGCTGCTGATGAGCCTGGCGGTGCCGCTGATTCTCTGGGCCGGGCTCAAGCTCGGCGCCACCACCAACCCGGAATACTTCACCCTCGGCATCGGCATTGCCGCCAACAACCAGGCCCTGGCCCTGCTGGCCTATGTCGGCGGACTCTCGGCCGCCAGCGGGCTGATCATCGTCACCACCCTGGCGCTGTCGGGCATGGCCTTGAACCACCTGGTGCTGCCGCTTTACCAGCCGCCGGCCGAAGGCAATATCTATCGCTGGCTGAAGTGGACACGCCGCGCCCTGATCGTCGCCATCATCATGGCCGGCTATGGTTTCTACCTGCTGCTGGGCGCCGAGCAGGACCTCGCCAACCTCGGCATCGTCGCCTTTGTCGCGACCCTGCAATTCCTCCCCGGGGTGCTCTCGGTGCTGTACTGGCCGACCGCCAACCGGCGCGGCTTCATCGCCGGCCTGCTGGCGGGGATCCTGGTCTGGCTGGTGACCATGCTGCTGCCGTTGATCGGTAACCTGCAGGGGTTCTATGTACCGTTGTTGAACATGATCTATGTGCTCGACGACACCAGCTGGCACATGGCGGCCATCGCCTCCCTGGCGGCCAACGTGCTGATGTTCACCCTGATCTCGCTGTTCACCAGCGCCAGCCCCGAAGAGGCCAGCGCCGCCGAAGCCTGCGCGGTGGACAATGTGCGTCGCCCGCAACGCCGTGAGCTGCACGCCGCCTCGCCACAGGAATTCGCCACCCAACTGGCCAAGCCGCTGGGGGCCAAGGCCGCGCAGAAAGAGGTCGAGCAGGCCCTGCGCGATCTCTACCTGCCCTTCGACGAACGCCGCCCCTATGCCCTGCGCCGCCTGCGCGACCGTATCGAGGCCAACCTGTCCGGGCTGATGGGCCCGAGCGTGGCCCAGGACATGGTGGAGACCTTCCTGCCCTACAAGGCCGGCGGCGAAAGCTATGTCACCGAAGACATCCACTTCATCGAAAGCCGCCTGGAAGACTACCACTCGCGTCTCACCGGCCTCGCCGCCGAACTCGACGCCCTGCGCCGCTACCACCGCCAAACCTTGCAGGAATTGCCGATGGGCGTCTGCTCGCTGGCCAAGGACCAGGAGATCCTGATGTGGAACAAGGCCATGGAAGAGCTCACCGGCGTCGCCGCGCAACGCGTGGTCGGCTCACGTCTGAGCACCCTCGGCGAGCCGTGGAAGGACTTGCTGCAAGGCTTTATCAACCTGCCCGACGAACACCTGCACAAACAACACCTGGCCCTCGACGGCCAGACCCGCTGGCTGAACCTGCACAAGGCGGCGATCGACGAGCCACTGGCGCCGGGTAACAGCGGCCTGGTGCTGCTGGTCGAAGACCTCACCGAAACGCAGATGCTCGAAGACAAGCTGGTGCACTCCGAGCGGCTGGCGAGCATCGGCCGGCTGGCGGCCGGCGTGGCCCACGAGATCGGCAACCCGATCACCGGTATCGCCTGCCTGGCGCAGAACCTGCGCGAAGAGCGCGAGGACGACAGCGAACTGACCGAAATCAGCGGGCAGATCCTCGAGCAGACCAAGCGTGTCTCGCGCATCGTCCAGTCGCTGATGAGCTTCGCCCACGCCGGCAGTCACCAGCATAACGACGAAGCCGTCTGTCTGGCCGAAGTCGCCCAGGATGCCATTGGTCTGCTGGCCTTGAACCGGCGCAACTTCGAAGTACAGTTCTTCAACCTGTGCGATCCCGAGCACTGGGTCGACGGCGATTCCCAACGCCTCGCCCAGGTGCTCATCAACCTGCTCTCCAACGCCCGTGACGCCTCGCCTGCCGGCGGCGCGGTGCGGGTCAAGAGCGAAGCCTTCGAACACACCGTCGACCTGATCGTCGAGGACGAAGGCACCGGTATCCCGAAGAACATCATGGATCGATTGTTCGAACCTTTCTTCACCACCAAGGATCCTGGCGAGGGCACCGGACTGGGCCTCGCTCTGGTCTATTCCATCGTTGAAGAGCATTATGGACAAATCACCATCGACAGCCCGGCTGACATCCAAAGCCAACGTGGCACCCGTATCCGGGTCACCTTGCCGCGTCATGTCGAAGCGACGTCCGCTGTGAACTGAGACCGTCGAGAGAACCGAATCAATGCCGCACATTCTGATCGTCGAAGACGAAACCATTATCCGCTCCGCCCTGCGTCGCCTGCTGGAACGTAATCAGTACCAGGTCAGCGAAGCCGGTTCGGTGCAGGAAGCCCAGGAACGTTTCAGTATCCCCTCGTTCGACCTGATCGTCAGCGACCTGCGTCTACCCGGCGCCCCCGGCACCGAATTGATCAAGCTCGGCCAGGGTACCCCCGTGCTGATCATGACCAGCTATGCCAGCCTGCGCTCGGCCGTGGACTCGATGAAAATGGGCGCGGTGGACTACATCGCCAAGCCTTTCGACCACGACGAAATGCTCCAGGCCGTGGCCCGCATCCTCCGTGATCGCCAGGGCAGCCAAGGTGCGCCGGCGGAGAAAGTTACCGGCAAGAATGGCGCGGCGGAAAAAGCCGGCGCCAACAACACCAATGGCGAAATCGGCATCATCGGCTCCTGTCCGCCGATGCAGGACCTTTACAGCAAGATCCGCAAAGTCGCGCCCACCGACTCCAACGTCCTGGTCCAGGGCGAGTCGGGCACCGGCAAGGAACTGGTGGCCCGTGCCCTGCACAACCTGTCCAAGCGCGCCAAGGCGCCGATGATCTCGGTCAACTGCGCGGCGATCCCGGAAAGCCTGATCGAATCCGAATTGTTCGGCCACGAAAAGGGCGCCTTCACCGGGGCCAGCGCCGGTCGCGCCGGCCTGGTCGAAGCGGCGGATGGCGGCACGCTGTTCCTCGACGAAATCGGCGAACTGCCGCTCGAAGCCCAGGCGCGTTTGCTGCGGGTATTGCAGGAAGGCGAGATCCGTCGCGTCGGCTCGGTACAGTCGCAGAAGGTCGATGTGCGCCTGATCGCCGCGACCCACCGCGACCTCAAGAGCCTGGCCAAGATCGGCCAGTTCCGCGAAGACCTTTACTACCGCCTGCACGTCATCGCGCTGAAACTGCCGGCCCTGCGCGAGCGCGGCGCCGACGTCAACGAGATCGCCAGTGCTTTCCTCGCGCGCCAGAGTGCACGGGTGGGTCGTACCGACCTGCGCTTCGCTCCCGACGCCGAGCAAGCCATCCGCCATTACGCCTGGCCAGGTAACGTCCGCGAACTGGAGAATGCGGTCGAGCGTGCGGTGATCCTGTGCGAAAGCCCGGAAATTTCCGCCGACCTGCTGGGCATCGACATCGAGCTCGGCGACCTGGAAGAAGAAGAATTCATCGGCCTGGCGCCGCAACAGGCCAGCGCCAGCAACGCCAGCCACGAGCCGACCGAAGACCTGTCGCTGGAAGACTACTTCCAGCACTTCGTCCTCGAGCACCAGGACCACATGACCGAGACCGAGCTGGCACGCAAACTCGGTGTCAGCCGCAAGTGCCTGTGGGAACGGCGCCAGCGCCTGGGCATTCCACGGCGCAAGACCGGGGTGGCCAGCGAGAGCTGAACCGGGCGCGCGCCGCCCATGGGTAACACAGCACTTGGTAAAAAAACTGTTACCTGAGGATTTTCACGTAACAAAAGCCGGGTCTATCGGTAACGAAGATCCGGTTTTTTTTCGCCTTTGGAAAAGCATTTTCCCAACGAAACCCAATGTTTACGGGGCTTCGTAAAAGTTGGCACGGCACCTGCTATAGCTTTGGTACAAGAACAATAACAAGCAATGCACCAGACAATAAAAACAAGACGTATCGACTCACGCAAAATAAAAACAACACGGCGAGAGGCGTAGCTAACTGATTCTTTTGGAGAAGTACTGTAATTGGGGCTTGCCCCACGACCAGGCTGAGAACAACAAAAACTGCCCTCAAAGCAGCGCCTGAACTGGTTGGATCCTCTGGATCATGACACTACAGCGATCAAAGCAATCCGTTTGCTCTTGGCTCCCGATTGGGAGAGCCCACAGGCGTAAAGCCTAGTGGCACAGGGCGATCAACAAAAACAAGAAGCCCGCAACCATAATAAAAATAGAGCACGCAACTACTTCTGGGGGAGCTTCGGCTCCCCTTGTAGTTTCCGCGATACCGACCAGCCCACCCTGCTCCCCCCGACCCACCGCCCTCGATTGATGGATTTGCAGCCTCGCAATGCCTGCGGCTGGCCTTCTACCACGGTCCCTGGCCGATACTGCGGCGGCTTCCTACACCATCCCTCGACTAAATGCTAGAATCCTCGCCCATCGTGCGGTCATTCTTTGAGGTGGCCGAATATTCCTTCAAACAGTGCCTCCCATGCTGAAGAAGCTGTTCCAGTCATTACGTTCTCCCTCGCGTCGAACGCAACATAAACGCAGCACCCCTGAAGTGCTCAACAGCAGCCAACATTCGCTGCAAAAAGCCCAGTTCAGCCGGTATGCGGTCAACATCGTCGAACGCCTGCAGAACGCCGGCTACCAGGCCTACCTGGTCGGCGGTTGCGTGCGCGACATGCTGCTCAATATCACCCCCAAGGATTTCGACGTCGCCACCAGCGCCACACCGGAGCAGATCCGTGCCGAATTCCGCAACGCGCGGATCATCGGTCGCCGCTTCAAGCTGGTACATATCCACTTCGGCCGGGAAATCATCGAGGTCGCAACCTTTCGCGCCAACCACCCGCAGGACGAAGACGAGGACAGCAACCAGTCCTCGCGCAACGAAAGCGGGCGGATCCTGCGCGACAACGTCTACGGCACCCTCGAAGACGACGCCCAGCGCCGCGATTTCACCATCAACGCGCTGTATTACGATCCGGTCAGCGAACGCATCCTCGATTACGCCAATGGCGTGCACGATATCCGCAACCGCCTGATCCGCCTGATCGGCGATCCGACCCAGCGTTACCAGGAAGACCCGGTACGGATGCTGCGGGCCGTGCGTTTCGCCGCCAAGCTGGACTTCGGCATCGAGAAGCACACCGTCGCGCCGATTCGCAAACTGGCGCCGATGCTGCGCGAGATCCCCTCGGCGCGCCTGTTCGAAGAAGTGCTCAAGCTGTTCCTCTCGGGTTATGCCGCCGACACCTTCGAAATGCTGGTCGACCTCAAGCTGTTCGAACCGCTGTTCCCGGCCAGCTTCGAGGCCCTCGAACACAACCCGACCTACACCCATACGCTGATCAGCGAAGCCTTGATCAACACCGACCTGCGCATCCAGCAGAACAAGCCGGTGACCCCGGCGTTCCTGTTCGCCGCATTGCTCTGGCCGGCCTTGCCGGGCCGCGTATTGCGTTTGCAGGCGAAGGGCATGCCGCCGATTCCGGCGATGCAGGAAGCCGCCCACGAGTTGATCAGCGAACAATGCCAGCGGATTGCGATTCCGAAGCGCTTCACCCTGCCGATCCGCGAGATCTGGGACATGCAGGAACGCCTGCCACGGCGCAGCGGCAAGCGTGCCGACCTGCTGCTGGACAACCCGCGTTTCCGCGCCGGCTACGACTTCCTGCTGCTACGCGAAACCGCTGGCGAGCAGACCGATGGCCTGGGTGAATGGTGGACCGATTACCAGGATGCCAATGATGCCGGGCGGCGTGACATGATCCGCGACCTGGGCAGCAAGGACGACGCCACCGGCAGCGGTCCGCGTAAACGCCGGCGCAGCACGGCCGGCAAGCGCAAGCGCGCCGCGGGTACGGACGAGTAAGTCGATGGAACACGTGTATATCGGGCTGGGCAGTAATCTGGCGGACCCGGCGGAGCAATTGCGCAACGCCGTCCAGGCCCTGGGGCAACTGCCCGACACGGTGCTGGTAGGCGTTTCCGCGTTCTACCAGAGCGATTCGTTGCTGCCCGGCCAGCCGCGCTATACCAATGCCGTTGCCGCCCTCGACAGCGACCTCGCGCCCCTGGCGCTGCTGGATGCGCTGCAAGCCATCGAAATCGACCAGGGCCGTGAACGGCATGAGCGTTGGGGGCCACGCACCCTCGACCTGGATATCCTGTTGTTCGGTGAGCGCCTGATCGACGAGCCGCGCTTGAAAGTCCCGCATTACCATATGCAGGCCCGGGCGTTCGTGCTCTATCCGCTGGCGGAACTGGTACCGGCCGATTTGCAGCTGGCCGATGGCCGCAGCCTGAGGGCGCTACTGGCGGATTGCCCGTTCGTCGGCCTGGAGCGCCTTCCCCAGTAAGCACAAACCCTGTGGGAGACACACCGCCCCACGGGCGAAACACAAGACCTATGGGAGAGACACAAAACCTGTGGGAGAGACACAAAACCTGTGGGAGAGACACAAAACCTGTGGGAGAGACACAAAACCTGTGGGAGCGGAGCTGCGCTTCCACAAGAAGCCGGTGTCGCCAGCAAGGTTGCCTCCTGCCCCCCACTGCTGAATCGCATCAGTGATGCCGGTAACACTCACGGCGTAACATTGCGGTAACACACACGATTGACTTCCCCAGTTCTCCTCACGACTATAGGCGTCCCGTTGCCGCCCCTGCGGCGTTTGAAGGGCGCAATCCAGGCTTTGCAAGCACGACCCCAGAACGTGCGCCTGTATACACGACGAATCACGCGCGTTACTCGCAGTCATTTGCACGGCGCCTGAATGAGGACTTTTTCATGCCAGACATTACCCTGACCACCCTGCAAGGCCTCAAGCAAAAGGGTGAAAAAATCACCATGCTGACCTGCTACGACGCGACCTTCGCCCACGCCAGCTGCGCAGCCGGTGTCGAGGTGTTACTGATCGGCGATTCGCTGGGCATGGTTACCCAAGGGCATGACAGCACGTTGCCAGTCACCGTCGCCGACATCTGCTATCACACCGCCAGCGTCAAACGCGGCAACCAGGGCGCCTTCATCATTGCCGACCTGCCGTTCATGGCCTACGCCACCCTCGAGCAGACCTTTCACAACAGCGGCCTGCTGATGCAGGCCGGTGCGCATATGGTCAAGGTCGAAGGCGCCGCCTGGCTCGCCGAATCCATCCGCCAGTTGGCCGAACGCGGCGTCCCGGTGTGCGTGCACATGGGCCTGACCCCACAGTCGGTGAATCTCTTCGGCGGCTACAAGGTCCAGGGCCGCGGCGAAGCCCAGGCGCGGCAGATGCGCGCCGACGCCATCGCCCTGGAACAGGCCGGCGCGGCGATGATCCTGCTCGAATGCGTGCCGAGCGAGCTGGCCGCGGAAATCACCCAGGCGGTGAAAGTCCCGGTGATCGGCATCGGTGCCGGCAGCGCCACCGACGGTCAGGTCCTGGTCCTGCACGACATGCTCGGCCTGTCCATCAGCGGTCGCGTGCCCAAGTTCGTGAAGAACTTCATGGCCGGCCAGGACAGCCTGCATGGCGCCCTCAGCGCCTATGTCAGCGAAGTCAAGGCCGTCACTTTCCCTGGGATCGAACACGGATTCAGCGCATGAATACAGTCAAGACCGTTCGCGAACTGCGCGCCGCCGTGGCTCGCGCCCGCAGCGAGGGCAAACGCATCGGTTTCGTGCCGACCATGGGCAACCTGCATAGCGGCCACGCGGCCCTGGTGACCAAGGCCGCCCAGCGTGCCGACTTCGTGGTTGCGAGCATTTTCGTCAACCCGCTGCAATTCGGCGCCAACGAGGACCTCGACAAGTACCCGCGGACCCTCGCCGCCGATCAGGAAAAACTGCTCCAGGCCGGTTGCCATCTGCTGTTCGCCCCCAGCGTCGAGGAAATGTACCCCGGCGGCATGGGCGGCCAGACCCGTGTCAGCGTCCCGCAGCTTTCCGAAGGCCTGTGCGGCGCCAGCCGTCCCGGGCATTTCGAAGGCGTGGCGACGGTGGTCAGCAAGCTGTTCAACATGGTCCAGCCGGACCTGGCGGTGTTTGGTCAGAAGGACTTCCAGCAACTGGCGGTGATCCGCCAGTTGGTGCATGACCTGAACATGCCGATCCAGATCATCGGCGAACCGACCGTGCGCGCCACCGACGGCCTGGCGCTGTCCTCGCGTAACGGTTTCCTCAGCGAAGAACAACGAGCCAAGGCGCCGGCGCTGTATCGCAGCCTGAAGCAGATCGCCACGGCCATCGAACAAGGCGAACGCGACTACCCCAAGTTGCTGGCCGAGCAGAGCCGCCAGATCGAAAGCGCCGGTTTCCGGCCCGACTACCTGGAAATCCGCCACGCCCTGAACCTGCGCCCGGCGACAGCCGAGGACCGTGACCTGGTGATCCTGGTCGCCGCCTTCCTCGGCACCACCCGCCTGATCGACAACCTGCACCTGAACCTCGACAGTCCGGCCTGACAGCCCGATTGCCCGGCCCCACGGCTTCGGGCAAACTGCCGCGGCCCGGCGCCACGCAGCACAAATGCGTGGCGCCGCACGAGGATCCGACCAAGGAAACATCCCATGCACGCCATCATGCTCAAAGCCAAACTGCATCGCGCCGAAGTCACCCACGCGGTACTCGATTACGAAGGTTCCTGCGCCATCGACGGCGAGTGGCTGGACCTGGCCGGGATCCGTGAATACGAACAGATCCAGATCTACAACGTCGACAACGGTGAGCGCTTCACCACCTACGCCATTCGCGGCGAGGAAGGTTCGCGGATCATCTCGGTGAACGGCGCCGCCGCCCACAAGGCCGCTGTCGGCGACCGGGTGATCATCTGCGCCTACGCCCACTACAGCGAGGCCGAGCTGGTCAACTTCAAGCCACGCATGCTGTACATGGCCCCGGGCAACGAGCTGAGCCACACCAGCCAGTCGATTCCGGTGCAGCTCGCCTGATCGCCGTCCGACCGCCTGTGCGAAAACGCCTTTCGGCCCCGAGAGTGCGAAAAAGTACCGAGTAAAGGTCAGACAAAGCCAAGACAGATGCAGGCGCGAGCGGTACTGTAATCGCCCCTGCATCATTCAACCGTGCTGACGCAGGTTGCCGGACACTGCCACCGACAAAAGCAGGACGTTCCGGCGTTTCTGGTGTCCAAAAAGCCAAATGTCCAAAAGGCAGCTCTCGTAAAAGGAAACCCGCAGCGATGGCGTACTACCGCACTCCTCACGACGTGACCGCCCTGCCCGCTTGGCAGGCGTTGAACCAACACCGCGACAACATGCACGATTTCAGCATGCGCGAAGCTTTCAATGCCGATCCGCAGCGCTTCAATCAGTTCACCCTCAGCAGCTGCGGGTTGTTTCTCGACTATTCGAAGAACCTGATCACCCAGGAAACCCGCAACCTGCTGGTGGGCCTGGCCAATGAAGTCGACCTGCAAGGCGCGATCAAGTCGCTGTTTGCCGGTGAACTGGTCAACGCCTCCGAAGGTCGTCCGGCCCTGCACACCGCCCTGCGCCGTCCGGTTGGCGACAAGCTCTCGGTCAACGGCGTCAACGTGATGCCCGACGTGCACAAAGTGCTGAACCAGATGACCGAGCTGGTCGGGAAAATCCACGACGGCCTGTGGCGCGGCTACTCCGAGAAGCCGATCACCGACGTGGTGAATATCGGTATCGGTGGTTCGTTCCTGGGTCCGGAACTGGTTTCCGAGGCGTTGCTGTCCTACGCCCATAAAGGCGTACGCTGCCATTACCTGGCGAATATCGATGGCAGTGAGTTTCACGAGCTGTCCGCCAAGATCCGCGCCGAGACCACCCTGTTCATTGTCTCGTCGAAAACCTTCACCACCCTTGAAACCCTGAAGAACGCCCGTGCCGCACGTGACTGGTATCTGGCCCAGGGCGGCTCCGAAGCGGAGCTGTACAAGCACTTCATCGCGGTTTCGAGCAACAACGCCGCCGCCGTGGCCTTCGGCATCCGTGAAGAGAACATCTTCCCGATGTGGGACTGGGTCGGCGGGCGTTATTCGCTGTGGTCGGCCATCGGCTTGCCGATCGCCCTGGCCATCGGCATGTCGAACTTCAAGGAACTGCTGTCCGGTGCCTACACCATGGACCAGCATTTCCAGACCGCGCCGTTCGAACAGAACATGCCGGTGCTGCTGGCCCTGCTGGGTGTCTGGTACGGCAACTTCTGGGGCGCGCAAAGCCACGCGATCCTGCCGTACGACCACTACCTGCGCAACATCACCAAGCACCTGCAGCAATTGGACATGGAATCCAACGGCAAGAGCGTGCGCCAGGACGGCACGCCGGTGTCCACCGATACCGGTCCGGTGATCTGGGGCGGCGTCGGCTGCAACGGCCAGCATGCGTACCACCAATTGCTGCACCAGGGCACCCAGTTGATCCCGGCCGACTTTATCGTACCGATCGTCAGCTTCAACCCGGTCGCCGACCACCATCAATGGCTGTACGCCAACTGCCTGTCGCAAAGCCAGGCGCTGATGCTCGGCAAGACCCGTGGCGAAGCGGAAAGCGAGCTGCGTGACAAGGGCCTGAGCGAAGCCGAAGTGCAGAAACTGGCCCCGCACAAGGTGATCCCGGGCAACCGTCCGAGCAACACCCTGGTGGTCGAGCGCATCAGCCCGCGGCGTCTCGGCGCCCTGGTGGCGATGTACGAACACAAGGTCTTCGTGCAGAGCGTGATCTGGGGCATCAACGCCTTCGACCAATGGGGCGTGGAGTTGGGCAAGGAACTGGGCAAGGGCGTCTACAACCGCCTGACCGGTAACGAAGAGTCTTCGGCCGAAGATGCCTCGACCCAAGGGTTGATCAACTACTTCCGCGGCCGTCATCGCGGTTGATAGCGGCGTCCCGGGCAGGCCCATCTGCCCGGGACACCACTGAAGAAACCTGTGACACAGACCTGTGGGAGCGGAGCTTGCCCGCGAAGCTTTTAGCGTCCTTGAGGGCGCCTTCGCGGCGGTGCGGCGATCCGACAAGCTCCGCTCCCACAAGGATCTGCGTCGACCTTTTATCCGCTTGAACCCCAACGCAACAGGGTGCACCCTTGAGACTTGTCGTAGACAAGAACAAGGAATCGCCATGTTCGATCTTCGTACCTATCCCCAGGCCGACGCCGTGCGCCAAGCCGCGCAGTTGAGCCAGGACGACTACCGGCGTCTCTACCGCCAGTCCATCGACCAACCCGACACCTTCTGGGCCGAACAGGCCAAACGTTTTCTCGACTGGTCCACGCCCTGGGACAGCGTCCAGCACTGCGACCTGCATACCGGCCAGGCCAGCTGGTTCGCCGGCGGGCAACTGAATGTCAGCCACAACTGCATCGACCGCCATCTCGATACCCGTGGCGAGCAGATCGCCCTGATCTGGGAAGGCGACAATCCTCTCGAATCGGCGCAGATCACCTACCGCAAACTGCACCATAACGTCTGCCGGCTGGCCAATGTGCTCAAGGCCCGCGGCGTGAAGAAAGGCGACCGGGTGTGCATCTACATGCCGATGATTCCCGAAGCCACCTACGCCATGCTCGCCTGCGCCCGCCTCGGCGCCATTCACTCGGTGGTCTTCGGCGGTTTCTCCCCTGACGCCCTGCGCGACCGCATCCTCGATGCCGACTGCCGCACGCTGATCACCGCCGATGAGGGCGTGCGCGGCGGCAAATATGTGCCCCTCAAGCAGAATGTCGACCAGGCGCTGCTCAGTTGCCCGAATGTCAGCACCGTCTTGGTGGTGCAACGCACCCAGGCCGAAGTGAACTGGGTCGCGGACCGCGACTTCTGGTACCACGAAGCCCTGCATGGCATGAGCAGCGACTGCCCCTGCGAACCAATGGATGCCGAAGACCCGTTGTTCATCCTCTACACCTCCGGCAGTACCGGCAAACCCAAGGGCGTGCTACACAGCACCGGCGGCTATCTGTTGCAGGTCGCCATGACCTTCCAGTACGTGTTCGACTATCGCCCCGGCGAAGTCTTCTGGTGCACCGCCGATGTCGGCTGGGTCACCGGCCACAGCTATATCGTCTACGGCCCGCTGGCCAACGGCGCGACCAGCCTGATCTACGAAGGCGTGCCGAACTATCCGGACGCCTCGCGCTTCTGGCAGGTCATCGACAAGCACCAGGTGAATATCTTCTACACCGCGCCCACCGCCCTGCGCGCCTTGATGCGCGAAGGCCCGGCTGCGCTGGAAAATACCTCGCGGGCCAGCCTGCGCCTGCTCGGCAGTGTCGGCGAACCGATCAACCCGGAAGCCTGGGAATGGTATTTCAATGCCGTCGGCGAGCAGCGCTGCCCCATCGTCGACACCTGGTGGCAGACCGAGACCGGCGGCATCATGCTCACCCCGCTGATCGCCAACAGCCGGATCAAGCCCGGCTGCGCGACCCAGCCGATGTTCGGCGTGCTACCGGTCCTGCTGGATGAGCACGGCCAGGAAATCAGCGGTGCCGGCAGCGGCGTGCTGGCCCTGAAAAGCAGTTGGCCGGCGCAGATCCGCAGTGTCTACGGCGACCCACAGCGCATGCTCGAGACCTATTTCAAAGCCTACCCCGGTTACTATTTCACGGGTGACGGCGCCCGCCGCGACGAGGATGGCGACTACTGGATCACCGGCCGCATCGACGACGTGATCAACGTCTCCGGCCACCGCATTGGCACCGCCGAAGTGGAAAGCGCCCTGGTGCTGCATGACAGCGTCGCCGAAGCCGCCGTGGTCGGTTATCCCCATGACCTCAAGGGCCAGGGCCTGTATGCCTTCGTCACGCCCATGAAAGGCATAGACGCCGATGATGCACTGAAAAAAGCGTTGCTGGCCCTGGTCGGCAAGGAGATCGGCAGCTTTGCCAAGCCGGACCTGATCCAGTGGGCGCCGGCCTTGCCGAAAACCCGTTCGGGCAAGATCATGCGGCGCATCCTGCGCAAGATTGCCAGCAACGAACTGGACAGCCTGGGCGATACCTCGACCCTGGCCGACCCCAGCGTGGTCGACGGCCTGATCGAGCAGCGCCTGAATCCCTGAACCCGAGCGGTGAACACTGTTCACCGCCCTATTGACCGAGCCCACATGGAATTCCTTCGTAGTCGCATCGAAACCCAGATCATGAGCCTGACCGGCCTGTCCCTGGGCATGCTCGATCTGGAAAACCCCAAGGGCGATCCCGGCCTTTTCGGCCCGGACTCGGTGTGCTGGCAGGTGCATGGCGACTTCAGCAGCATGCTGATCGGCGGTATCAGCGCGCTGATGCTGCAAGCCTTGCACCCGCTGGCGCTGGCCGGGGTCTGGGACCATTCGAACTTTCGCCAGGACATGCTCGGGCGCTTGCGCCGCACCAGCCAGTTCATTGCCGGGACCACCTTCGGCTCGCGCAAGGACGCCGAATGGCTGATCGACAAGGTGCGCACCATTCACTTGCAGGTGGTCGGCACCGCGCCGGATGGTCGGCCCTACGCCGCCAGCGATCCGGAGCTGTTGACCTGGGTGCATGTGGCCGAGGTCAGCAGCTTTCTCAAGGCCCATCTGCGTTACCGCAATCCACAGCTGTCAGCGGCGGACCAGGATCGTTATTACGCGGAGGTCGCCCTGATCGCCGAACGCCTGGGCGCGCGGGACGTGCCGCGCTCGCGCCAGGCCATCGCCGAGTACCTGCAACGCATGCGCCCGCAACTGCTCTGCGATGCCCGCAGCCGCGAGGTGTTGCGCCTGCTGCTGGCCACCCCGGCGCCGAGCCGCCTGGCCCAGCCGTTCGGCAACCTGATGATGCAGGCCGGCATCGACCTGCTGCCGGACTGGGCCGGCGAGATGCTCGGCCAGTCGCAAAACCCGCTGCAACGCCAGGTCATCCGCGCCGGCGTCAAGCGCAGCGCACCGTTGTTGCGTTGGGCCATGCGCAACGGCTCCGCCCAGCGCGCCAAACGCCGCATGGGCCTGATCCCCTGAAGACTGGTAAACTCCCGCGCCAAATCCGACCCAAGGCGCCGTGCATGTCTTCCTTGAACCAGGCGCTGCGCGCCGCCCTCGATCATCGCCAGGACCTGCTGGCCGAGCTGCACAGCCAGGGCACCGATTGTTATCGCCTGTTCCATGGCAGCCAGGAAGGCGCCGGTGGCCTGACCATCGACCGCTACGGTCCACAGTTGATGGTGCAGACCTTCCATCAGACCCTGGAACGCGAAGACCTGCTCGCCCTGCACGCGACGATCAACCAGCACCTGGCGCTGGACACCCTGCTGGTCTACAACGACCGCTCCCGGGGCAACTCGCGCATCGATCGTGAAGACCCGGTCTATCGCGCCGACGAGGCGGCCCTCGCCGACCTGGTCGGTCATGAAGGCGGCCTGAACTACCGCGTCCGCGGCCGCCACGCCGGCCAGGACCCGTTGCTGTTCCTCGACCTGCGCAACGCTCGCGGCTGGGTTCGGCAACACAGTGCCGGCAAGCGCGTACTGAACCTCTTCGCCTACACCTGCGGCGTCGGTCTCAGCGCCGCGGCCGGCGGGGCCCGGGAGGTCTGTAACCTGGACTTCGCCGAAGGCAACCTCGCGGTCGGCCGGGAGAACGGCCAGCTCAACCCGCAGTTGCCGGAGATGGACTTTATCCAGTCCGACTACTTCCCCGCCATCCGCCAGCTCGCCGGCCTGCCCATCAGCCAGCGCCGCGGGCAGAAGCTGCCCAGCTACCAGCGCCTGGAACAACGCCAGTATGACCTGGTGCTGCTCGACCCGCCGGCCTGGGCCAAGAGCGCCTTCGGCACCGTCGACCTGCTGCGCGACTACCAGAGCCTGCTCAAGCCGGCCCTGCTGGCGACCGCCGACAATGGCGTGCTGATCTGCTGCAACAACCTGGCGAAAGTCAGCCTGGAAGACTGGCGCGAACAGGTCCTGCGCTGCGCGGAAAAAGCCGGGCGTCCGGTCCGCGAGTGGCAGGTGCTGGCCCCCGCCGCCGACTTCCCTTCCCGCGACCGACAACCGCCGCTGAAGACCCTGGTACTGCAGCTGTAGGAATGACTCGCAAACACCCATTATTCCGGCGCAACAAGGGGCTTGCTTCGGAACCGCAAACGCATGCCATACTCCAAGGCACCTCCGACTGAGAGAGACGACGACTCACATGCCCAAAGGATTGAAACGCGCCCTCGGCGCCTTGCTGACCGTCCTCGCGCTGTACAGCGTACTGGGATTCCTGATCATCCCCGGGGTTGGCCTGCGCATCGCCAACCAGCAACTGGCGAACTACGCCACGGTGCACGCCAGCCTGCAACGCCTGGAGTTCAATCCCTTCAGTCTGGAACTGACCCTGTGGGGCCTGAATATCGGTGAGCCGGGCAAGGAGCAGGTCGCCTTCGAGCGTCTCTACGTCAACCTGCAGATCGACAGTCTCTGGACCCACGCCCTGCACCTGGCCGATATCCAGCTGGACAAGCCCAACACCGAGGTGACATTCAACAAGGACGGCACCCTGAACCTCACCCAGCTGTTCAAGCTGCCGCCCAGCCAACCGACCCCGGCCGCGCCCAACAGCAAGCCGTTCCCGGTGCGCATCGACCAGATCGGACTGGCCGGCGGGCGCCTGCATTTCCAGGACCTGCGCCCCAGCGAACCGATCGAGTTCACTTATACCCCGATGGACCTGGCGCTGAAGAACCTCAGCACCCTGCCTGAAGACAACGCCGACATGACCCTGGTGGCCATCGGCGGCGAAGGCGGACGGATCGACTGGAAAGGTAACCTCAGCCTGGTACCCGTCACCTCCGAGGGCTCGCTCAAGGTCAGCGACAGCCAGATGAAAGCCTGGTGGCCCTATGTCCGCGATGCCCTGCCGCTGGTGTTGGAAGACGGTGTGATCAACCTCAGCACCGACTACAAGTTCAGCCTCGCCAAAGACACCGAGTTGCTGCTGAGCAACACCGCCGTCAGTGTCGCGCCCTTTGCCATGAAGGCCCCGGACGGACGCCCACTGGTACGCCTGGAGCGCCTCGACGTCAGCGAAACCAGCGTCGACCTGGGCAAACAGCAAGTGGTTGTCGGTAAGATCCGCAGCAACAAGCTTGAAACCTGGGCCGCCCGTGAGAAGGACGGGCAACTTGACTGGCAGAAACTCTTTGCCGAGCAACCGGCCAAACCGGCGCCCAAGGCAGCCCCTGCCGCCTCCGACAGCGCCAAGACCGAACCGCCGGCCCCGAGCAAACCCTGGCAGGTCCTGCTCAAGGATGTGCAACTGCGCGACTACCGCGTGCACCTGGCCGACCGCGCGCCGAAAACCCAGGTAGCCCTGGAGCTCGGTCCACTGAACCTGGACCTGGAGAACTTCGACAGCCTCAACCAGTCGCCCTTCACCCTCAAGCTCGATACCGGGCTGGGCAAGCAGGGCAAGATCCTCGCCAGCGGCGAAGTCAACCTGAGCCCGGTCAGCGCCAAGCTCAAGGTCAATACCCAGGACATCGACCTGCGGGTGGCCCAGGCCTATGTCGAGCCGTTCATTCGCCTGGAAGTGCGCAGCGGCATGCTCGGCAGCGACCTCGCGGTCAATCTGAAAAGCGTCGACCCGCTGGCCTTCAGCGTGATCGGCAAGGCCCAGGTCGACCAATTGCACACCCTCGACACCCTCAAGAGCCGCGACTTCGTGAAGTGGCAGAAACTGACGATCGATGGCCTGAGCTATCAGCACGGCGACAGCCTCTCGATCGACAAGGTCAACCTGCTGCAACCCTATGCACGCTTCATGATCAACGATGACCGTACCACCAACATCGATGACCTGCTGATCCCGCAACCGCCGGCGAGCAAGTCGACGGAAAAACCCAAGGCGCCCTCCACCGCATCGAGCAGCAAGCCGCTGGGCATCCACGTTGGCGGTATTGCCATCAATGACGGCTCGGCCAACTTTGCCGACTTCAGCCTGACCCCGCACTTCGCCACGGCGGTCCAACAGCTCAACGGCCAGATCGGCACCATCGACAGCCGCCAGCCGAAGCCGGCGGGCGTCGATATCCAGGGCAAGGTCGACCGCTACGCGCCCGTGACCATCAAGGGTGCGCTGAACCCGTTCGACCCGATGGCCAGCCTCGATATCGCCACCAGCTTCAAGCGCGTCGAGCTGACCACGCTGACCCCCTACTCCGGCAAGTTCGCCGGCTACCGCATCCGCAAGGGCCGGCTCAATCTCGACGTGCACTACCTGATCACCAAGGGCCAGCTGAAAGCCGAAAACAAGCTGGTGGTCGAACAACTGCAACTGGGTGAGAAGGTCGACAGCCCGGATGCCGTGGACCTGCCGATCAAGCTGGCGATTGCCCTGCTCAAGGACTCCGACGGCAAGATCTCCATCGAACTGCCGGTCAGCGGCGATCTCAACAACCCGCAGTTCAGCGTGATGCCGATCATCTGGCAGAGCCTGCGCAACCTGATCGTGCGGGCCGCCACCGCGCCCTTCAAGTTCATTGGCGGGCTGATCTCCGGCGGCGACGCCCAGGACCTGAGTAACGTGTCCTTTGCTCCCGGCTCCAGCGAGCTGAGCAATGACGCCCAGTCGTCCCTGACCAAGCTCGCGGCCGCGCTGAAGGAACGTCCCAACCTGCGCCTGGAGATCGAAGGCACTGCGGCCCAGAGCAGCGATGGCGCGTTGATCGCCCAGCAACGCCTGGATCGCGAATACCAGGCCACCTACTACAAGATGCTCCAGCGCCGCGGCGACAAGGTGCCGGCCCAGGAATCGATGATCCAGGTACCGGACGGTGAAAAAGCGCCGATGCTCGAAGGTATCTATCGCACCCTGCTCAAACAGCAACCGCCCGCCGAGTGGGCCAAGCTGGGTAGCGACGAACGTACCGCCAAGCTGAAGGCCGGGGTGATCAGCGCCTGGAGCGGCAATGAACCACTGCTGCGCAAGCTTGGCCAGGACCGCGCCAGCAGTATCAAGGACTTCCTCGTGGACAAGGGCCAGTTGGCCGATGATCGCGTGTACTTTATCGATGCCAATCTCGGCGACGCGCAGAGCGATGGCCGGGTCGTCACCCCGTTGCACCTGGATAGCGAGTAAGCATGTTCAAGCCGCTGATGTTCGGCCTGGCGCTGGCGTTGCTCGCCGGCCAGGCCCAGGCCGACACCTTGCGTTGTGGCAGCCAGTTGATCAGCGTCGGCGACCGCAAGTCGGAGGTGCTCGACAAATGCGGCGAGCCGCGCTCCCGGGACCTGGTGGGCTATCAGCGCAGCTTCGACCGACGCACCGAGGTGCAGATCGAAGAGTGGGTCTATCCCCAGAGTGGTGGCATGGTCCAGTACCTGCGTTTTGTTGGCGGGCGCCTGGAGCGCATCGACAGCAAGCGCGGTAACTGACCCACCTGTGGGAGCCGGCTTACCGACGATGAGGCCCTGGAGCCTTGTACCGCCTTCACGGACGCCATCGCTGGCATGCCAGCTTCCTGCAGGGGGCCGTGCAAGACATCAATTTCGTCCGCCCATAATAAAACAGGCCCCGACGCACTACGTCGGGGCCTGTGGTGGGTCACTTCCTGTGACCCATCACCTGGACCTCAAGACTCAACAAGCGTACTGCAACAGCACTTGCTTCACCCTAAAGCGGCTTCAAGCGAGATCCATGAGCGTTACTCGGTTTTCAGGCCAGCGGCCGAAACGTCTTTGACACCTTTGATGTTCTTGGTGATCTGGACTGCCAAGTCCTTCTGTTGGGGAGTCACTGGGGTCATGGACGACAGGGAAACCACACCTTTGTTGGTTTCAACCTTGATGTCAGTACCCGGGATACCTTTTTCGGTGACCAGATCAGCTTTGACCTTGGTGGTGATCCAGGTGTCGGAAGTCTCTTCCTTGACCTTGGTGACTTCACCGGCCGCGACAACCATCGGAGCTTGAGAAGTCGATTGGGCAGCGAATGCAGCATTGGCCAAGGTCAGGGTCAGAGCGGTGGCAGTGGCGGCAGCAATAGCGAACTTCTTCATACAAATAACTCCTGTTCTTCTGGAAAAGTCTGCGCCTTGGTCCTGGCGGCAGGGTTATCTGTAAGGTTGCAGGCGCTGTGCCAACCTTTTAAAGCGAAATAAATACATATAAATCAATGAGTTAAAATAATACCCGAACATCTGAATCGTGCAGAATGCATGACCGGCCGCCAAACTGCATGCAAGTTGCGGTTTTGCGCGACGAGCACCTTCTGCAATATCGGGCTTTTCCAGCGCCCATAAAAAAGCACCCCGAAGGGTGCTTTTTCTCAGCGTAAAGTCGAAGCGCGATTAAACGCCCGACGCCTTGGCTGCGGCAACGTCCTTGATGGACAGCTTGATACGGCCGCGGTTGTCCACGTCCAGTACCAGCACTTCCACTTCCTGGCCTTCTTTCAGGATGTCGGTGACTTTCTCTACGCGAGCGTCGCTCAGCATCGAGATGTGCACCAGACCGTCCTTGCCCGGCAGGATGTTGACGAATGCGCCGAAGTCGACGATGCGCTCAACCTTACCGACGTAGATCTTGCCGATTTCAGCTTCCGCGGTGATGCCCAGGACGCGCTGACGTGCTGCTTCAGCCGCTTCCTTGGTTTCGCCGAAGATCTTGATCGAGCCGTCGTCTTCGATGTCGATCGAAGCCTTGGTCTCTTCACAGATCGCACGAATGGTCGCACCGCCTTTACCGATGACATCACGGATTTTGTCGGTGTCGATTTTCATCGCGATCATGGTCGGAGCGTTTTCCGACAGTTCAGTACGCGACTGACCAATGATCTGGTTCATCTGGCCGAGGATGTTCAGGCGCGCTTCCAGGGCTTGGCCCAGGGCGATTTCCATGATCTCTTCGGTGATGCCCTTGATCTTGATGTCCATCTGCAGCGCAGTAACGCCTTTGGCGGTACCGGCTACTTTGAAGTCCATGTCGCCAAGGTGGTCTTCGTCACCCAGGATGTCGGTCAGGATGGCGAATTTCTCGCCTTCTTTCACCAGACCCATGGCGATACCGGCAACCGGTGCCTTCATCGGCACACCAGCATCCATCAGGGCCAGGGAAGCGCCACAGACCGAAGCCATGGAGCTCGAACCGTTGGATTCGGTGATTTCCGAGACCACACGGATGGTGTACGGGAATGTCGCGGCATCCGGCAGCATGGCCTGGACCGAACGACGGGCCAGACGACCGTGACCGATTTCACGACGACCAGCACCGCCCATGCGACCACACTCGCCGACCGAGAACGGTGGGAAGTTGTAGTGCAGCATGAAGGGGTCTTTTTTCTCGCCTTCCAGGGTGTCCAGCAGCTGGGCGTCACGCGCGGTACCCAGAGTGGCCACAACCAGGGCCTGGGTTTCGCCACGGGTGAACAGGGCCGAACCGTGGGTCTTCGGCAAGACACCGACTTCGATGTTCAGCGGACGTACGGTCTTGGTGTCGCGGCCGTCGATACGTGGCTTGCCGTTGACGATGTTTTCGCGAACGGTGCGGTATTCGATTTCGCCGAAAGCAGCTTTCACTTCGCTGGAAGAAGGCTGGCCTTCTTCACCGGACAGCTTGGCGACCACTTGGTCTTTCAGCTCGCCCAGACGCGCGTAACGGTCGGCCTTGACGGTGATGGTGTAAGCCTGGGAGATCGCGTCGCCGAACTCGGCACGGATCGCGCCCAGCAGGGCGGTGGCTTCAGGAGCGGCGGTCCAGGACCAGGTTGGCTTGGCAGCTTCGGCGGCCAGTTCTTTGACGGCCTGGATAACCACCTGGAATTCGTCGTGGGCGAACAGTACCGCGCCCAGCATCTGGTCTTCGGTCAGCTCTTTGGCTTCCGATTCAACCATCAGTACCGCTTCCGAGGTACCGGCAACGACCATGTCCAGGCTCGAGGCTTTCTGCTGCTCGTAAGTCGGGTTCAGCAGGTAGCCGGTGCTTTCGTGGAAAGCCACGCGCGCGGCGCCGATCGGGCCGTCGAACGGAATACCGGAGATGGCCAGGGCCGCCGAGGTACCGATCATCGCGGCGATATCCGGATCGGTCTTCTTGCTGGTGGAGACGACGGTGCAGACAACCTGCACTTCGTTCATGAAACCTTCAGGGAACAGCGGGCGGATCGGACGGTCGATCAGGCGCGAAGTCAGGGTTTCTTTTTCGGAAGGACGGCCTTCACGCTTGAAGAAGCCGCCAGGAATCTTGCCGGCAGCGTAGGTTTTTTCCTGGTAGTGCACGGACAGCGGGAAGAAGCCTTTGCTTGGATCCGCTTGCTTGGCACCGACAACGGTCACCAATACGCTGACGTCGTCGTCAACGGTGACCAATACTGCGCCGGAGGCCTGACGGGCGATACGGCCTGTCTCGAGGGTAACGGTCGACTGACCGAACTGGAATTTTTTGATGACCGGGTTCACGGTGTCCTACCTTCTTTTGTGGCTCTTGGGGAACTTGTCTTCTTGCGAAATTCTTGGGCAACACCGGGAATCGGCCCGACGGTCATTGTCCAGATAAAGCGGGTACTCAGATAAAACTAGAGGCTGGGAGCTTGCCATGCGCCAGCGGGAAACCCGCTGACGCACAGCAAACAACCAACCTCATAGCGCAATCGCTGATTAGCGACGCAGACCCAGGCGACCGATCAGAGCGCTGTAACGGCTCACGTCTTTGCCTTTCAGGTAGTCCAGCAGCTTACGACGCTGGTTAACCATGCGGATCAGACCACGACGGGAGTGGTGGTCTTTACCGTTGGCCTTGAAGTGACCTTGCAGTTTGTTGATGTTGGCGGTCAGCAGTGCAACTTGCACTTCTGGCGAACCAGTATCACCAACGGCTTGCTGGTAGTCGGTAACGATTTGAGCTTTTTCTTCAACGCTGAGAGCCATGAGGCAATCCTTTTATCAAGAAACTGTTTCAGAAAAACAGTTTCAACAGGCCAGGGACAGATCCCTGTATCTATAAATGAGCAGTGACCGTGCCTGTTGACAGCCACCCTCTCCAGCCTGCGGTGACACAGGCTGGTTTCCGGTCATTCTGACCGAATCAGTCGACGCGGCGCGATGCGCCCGTCTTCGCTCACTTCACCGATACCGATAAAGCGACCGTTATGATCTTGTACCCGCACCATGCCGAACTTCGGCGCGTCCGGGGCACGTACCGGTTGGCCGTTAAGCCAATAAAACGCACTGTGCTCGGAAAAGTGCAGCAGCGGCCAGTCTAGCAGACCGCTGTCCGAGGGCATGAGGAAGCGGTCGACCGCCTCGTTGCCGCCTTCGGCATGCACCGCCTCGAGCTCTTCGAGCGTGACGGTCTGGGCCAGAGTGAAGGGGCCGGCCTGGGTCCGTCGCAATTCAGCCACGTACGCACCACAACCGAGCTTCTCACCGATATCCTCCACCAGGGTGCGAATATAGGTGCCCTTGCTGCAGTCCACCACCAGTCGGGCAGTATCACCCTCGCAGGCGAGCAATTCCAAGCGCGCAATAGTAACAGAACGCGGTTCGCGCTCCACTACTTCCCCGGCACGGGCCAGCTTGTACAACGGCTGTCCGTCACGCTTGAGCGCCGAGTACATCGGCGGTATCTGACTGATTTGACCGCGAAATTCCGGCAACACCGCCTCGATATCGGCACGACCAACGGTCACCGGGCGCGTCTGCAAAACCTCGCCTTCGGCGTCTGCGGTGGTGGTGGTCTTGCCCAATTGCGCCAGGGTTTCATAACCCTTGTCGGAATCAAGCAGGTATTGCGAGAACTTGGTGGCCTCGCCGAAGCACAGTGGCAGCACGCCGGTAGCCAACGGATCGAGGCTGCCGGTGTGACCGGCCTTCTCGGCGTTGAGCAACCAGCGGACCTTCTGCAAGGCGGCGTTGGAGGTGAACCCCAACGGCTTGTCCAGCAGAATGATGCCGCTGACATTACGACGGATACGCTTGACCTGAGCCACCGGTTACTCCCGACCGTCTTCTGGAAGGTTGTCTTCTGGAGCAGCTTCGCCAAGGTGCTGATTGTCTTCAGCCACGGCGCGCTCGATCAACGCGGACAAGTGAGCACCACGCACGACACTCTCATCGTAGTGGAAGTGCAACTGCGGCACGCTGCGCAACTTCATTTCACGGGCCAACTGCATGCGCAGGAAGCCAGCGGCGGCATTGAGCACCTTGATGCTCTGCGCGATGTCCTCGGCACTGTCCTGGCCCATCACGGTGATGAAGATCTTCGCGTGACCGACGTCACGGCTGACGTCGACGGCGGTAATGGTCACCAGGCCGACGCGCGGGTCTTTGACTTCACGACGGATCAGCTGCGCGAGCTCACGCTGCATCTGGTCGCCGATGCGTTGGGTACGGCTGTATTCTTTTGCCATGTCTTGTTACCTGTAGCTGCCCTGCGGTGAAACCCGCAAGGTCTGAAAGCGGCAAACGCCCGGCCTGGCAGAAGCCGGACCGGGCGTTGCGTTTAGAGTCCTGACACTGTGCCGCGCATTTGCATGCGGCGGCTCAGCGTGGCCCTTGAAGTGCGCGAGTCAGAGGCTGCGAGCAACCTGAACCTTCTCGTAGACTTCGATCTTGTCACCGACTTTGACGTCGTTGTAGCTCTTCACGCCGATACCGCATTCCATGCCGGCACGGACTTCGGAAGCGTCATCCTTGAAGCGGCGCAGGGATTCCAGCTCGCCTTCGAAGATCACGATGTCCTCACGCAGTACGCGGATCGGACGGTTACGGTGAACAACACCTTCGATCACCATGCAACCGGCGATCGCGCCAAATTTCGGCGAGCGGAACACGTCGCGAACTTCGGCGGTACCCAGGATGTTCTCCCGGACATCGCTGCCCAGCATACCGGTCAACGCTTTCTTGACGTCTTCGATGATGTCGTAGATCACGTTGTAGTAACGCATATCCAAGCCTTCCTGCTCGACGATCTTCCGTGCGCCAGCATCGGCACGCACGTTGAAGCCGAACAGTACAGCGCTGGAGGCCAGTGCCAGGTTGGCGTCGGACTCGGTGATACCACCGACACCGCCACCGACAACACGCACTTGCACTTCGTCGTTACCCAGGCCGTTCAAGGCGCCGTTCAACGCTTCCAGCGAACCACGGACGTCGGATTTGAGGACGATGTTAAGCGTCTTCTTCTCTTCCTGACCCATGTTCTCGAAGATGTTTTCCAGCTTGCCAGCGTGGGCGCGGGCCAGTTTGACTTCGCGGAACTTGCCTTGACGGAACAGAGCCACTTCACGGGCTTTCTTCTCGTCGGCAACAACGCTCATCTCGTCGCCAGCGTCCGGGGTACCGTCCAGGCCGAGGATCTCGACCGGAATGGAAGGACCGGCTTCCTTGATCGACTTGCCGTTCTCGTCGAGCATGGCCCGTACACGGCCATAGTTCGAACCGACCAGGACCATGTCGCCTTGGCGCAGGGTACCGTCTTGGACCAGAACGGTAGCCACCGGGCCACGACCTTTGTCCAGACGCGATTCAACCACGACACCACGACCAGGAGCCGAAGGCGTTGCTTTCAGTTCCAGGACTTCGGCTTGCAGCAGGACGGCTTCGAGCAACTCGTCGACACCAGTACCGACTTTCGCCGAAACCGAGACGAACGGGGTGTCGCCGCCCCACTCTTCCGAGGTCACGCCGTGAACCGACAGTTCGCTACGGATGCGATCGAGATCGGCGCCCGGCTTGTCGATCTTGTTCACCGCAACCACCAGTGGAACACCGGCCGCCTTGGCGTGCTGGACAGCTTCAATGGTCTGCGGCATCACGCCGTCGTCCGCTGCAACCACCAGGATCACGATGTCAGTGGCCTTGGCACCACGGGCACGCATCGCGGTAAACGCGGCGTGACCCGGGGTGTCGAGGAACGTGACCATGCCGCGATCGGTTTCAACGTGGTACGCACCGATGTGCTGGGTGATACCACCGGCTTCGCCAGCCGCCACCTTGGCACGACGGATGTAGTCGAGCAGCGAGGTCTTACCGTGGTCGACGTGGCCCATAACGGTCACAACCGGTGCACGGGAGAACGCTTCACCTTCGAACTTCAGGGACTCGGCCAGGGAATCTTCCAGGGCGGTGTCGCTGACCAGGGTCACTTTGTGGCCCAGTTCTTCAGCAACCAGCTGGGCAGTTTCCTGGTCCAGTACCTGGTTGATGGTGGCTGGCGTACCCAGCTTGAACATGAACTTGATGATTTCGGCAGCCTTGACCGACATCTGCTGGGCGAGATCGCCGACAGTGATGGTCTCGCCGATCTTCACTTCACGCACGATAGGGCCGGTAGGGCTCTGGAAACCGTGGGCGTTGCGCTTTTTCAGCTTGGCCTTGCCGCGACCGCCACGACGGAAACCGTCGCTTTCTTCGTCGGTAGTGCGCGGAGCCACACGTGGCGCCGGCGCCTTTTCCTTGACCGAAGCACGATGCGGAGCGTTTTTGCGCTCGCCATCAGCTCCGCCGCTACGACGATTGTTATCGTCGGCACGTGGTTTGTCTGGACGACGCGGCTCTTCGCGCTTGCGCTCGACGGCCGGTGCAGGAGCGGCCGCCGCAGCTTCGCGGACAGGCTCGGCAGCGACAACAGGTGCCTGGGCAACAGCGTCGACCACCGCAGCATTCCCCGGAGCAGCAGCAGGCTGGCGGCGCGCTTCTTCTTCGGCGCGACGCTTGGCTTCTTCTTCAGCCTTTTGACGGGCCGCATTCTCTACGGCACGACGTTCTTCCAGCTCACGCTTGCGCTCGGCTTCGATTTCTTCCGGGCTGCGCTGTACGAAGACTTTCTTCTTGCGCACTTCAACGCTGATGCTTTTGCTACCGGCAACACGCAGGGTGCTGGTGGTCTTGCGCTGCAAGGTAATCTTGCGCGGCTCTTCCACTTTCGCCTTGTGGCTGCTTTTCAGGTGAGTCAGCAGCGATTGCTTCTCACTGTCGGTCACATGTTCCTCGGCGGCGGTGTGCGGCAGACCTGCCTCACGCATCTGCTGCAACAGGCGCTCTACCGGTGTTTTGACCTCATCGGCCAGTTGTTTCACCGTGACTTGCGTCATGCACTTCTCTCCTCAGGCCGCGCCTAATTACTCGAACCAATGGGCTCGGGCGGCCATGATCAACTTGCCGGCACGATCATCGTCAATGCCGTCGATGTCGAGCAGGTCGTCAATAGACTGCTCGGCCAGGTCTTCGCGGGTAATTACGCCGCGCACCGCCAGTTCCATCGCCAAATCCTTGTCCATACCCTCAAGCGAGAGCAGGTCTTCGGCCGGATGGGCGTCTGCCAGCTTTTCCTCAGTAGCGATGGCTTTAGTCAACAAACGATCCTTGGCCCGAGCGCGAAGCTCGTTGACGGTGTCTTCGTCAAAGCCATCGATGTTGAGCATTTCTTCCAACGGTACGTAGGCAATCTCTTCCAGGCTGGTAAAGCCTTCATCAACCAGTACCTGCGCCAGATCTTCGTCGACTTCCAGCTCGTCGATGAAGTTGCGCAGAATGTCACCGGTCTCTGCTTGCTGCTTAGCCTGGATGTCCGATTCGGTCATCACGTTCAGGGTCCAGCCGGTCAACTGGCTGGCCAGACGCACGTTCTGACCACCGCGACCAATGGCCTGAGCCAGATTGTCTGCGCCGACGGCGATGTCCATCGCGTGGGCATCCTCGTCAACGATAATTGCCGCGACTTCCGCCGGCGACATGGCGTTGATCACGAACTGCGCCGGGTTGTCGTCCCACAGGACGATGTCCACGCGCTCGCCACCCAACTCGCCGGAAACGGCCTGGACACGCGAACCGCGCATACCAATGCACGCGCCTTGCGGGTCGATGCGTTTGTCCTTGGAGCGGACCGCGATCTTGGCGCGCGAACCCGGGTCACGGGAGGCGGCCATCACTTCGATCAGGCCTTCGGCGATCTCCGGCACTTCGATACGGAACAGCTCGATCAGCATTTCCGGCGCGGTACGCGACAGGATCAACTGCGGGCCGCGGTTCTCGGTGCGGATTTCCTTGAGCAGGGCGCGCACGCGCACGCCGACGCGGAAAGTCTCGCGGGAAATGATGTCTTCGCGGGCCAGCAGGGCTTCGGCGTTGTTGCCCAGGTCAACGATGACGTTGTCACGGGTGACTTTCTTCACGGTGCCGGAGATGATTTCCCCCAGGCGCTCGCGATAGGCGTCGACGACCTGTGCACGCTCGGCTTCGCGAACCTTCTGCACAATGACTTGCTTGGCGGTCTGAGCGGCGATGCGACCGAATTCGATGGACTCGATCTTGTCTTCGACGACGTCGCCGACTTTGGCACCTGGGTGGGTCTCCGCAACCTTGCTCGGCCAGGTCTCGATCGCCGGATCATCAAGATCGGCTTCCTCGACGACTGTCCAGCGACGGAAAGTCTCATAGGCACCGGTGTGGCGGTTGATTTCCACACGCAGGTCAACTTCGTCTTCAAAGCGCTTCTTGGTAGCGGTCGCCAGAGCAATCTCCAGCGCCTCAAAAATCACGCTTGCCGGTACACCCTTTTCGTTGGATACCGACTCAACAACCAGCAATACTTCTTTGCTCATCGTACGCCTCGCCTTTCGCAAGCCATTGGATCCGCGGGATCCGCGTCTCAGTCAAAACTGGGAATAATGTTGGCCTTGTCGATCAAATCGATCGGCAACAGGAACTCATGGTCTTCCACCTGCACCACGACATCCTGTTCTTCCACTCCGCGCAGAAGGCCCTGAAAATTACGTCGACCTTCGAAAGGCGAGCGCAACTTTATCTTCACTTGTTCGCCGGCATGCGAGGCAAACTGTTCAAGGGTGAACAGCGGGCGTTCCATGCCAGGAGAGGAAACCTCAAGGGTGTATTCACTGGTGATGGGGTCTTCGACGTCCAGGACACCACTGATCTGGCGGCTGACGATGGCACAGTCGTCCACCAGCACACCGCCTTCTTTATCGATATAAACGCGCAACACGGAATGGCGACCTTGAGCCGAATACTCAATACCCCAGCATTCATAGCCAAGGGCCACGACCACCGGGGCCAACAAGGCCTGCAACTGTTCTAGCTTGCTCGACACCTGAACCCCCTCGTGCATCTCTGTGCATGCAATAGAAATAAACAAAAAATGGGCGAATCGCCCATCCCTGAAACGCCGTCGAACAGCGGCGTCATAAAGTACCCAGCCAACAAAAAGCCCCTGAAAAGGGGCTCCGCTAAAACTGGTTGCGGGGGCCGGATTTGAACCGACGACCTTCGGGTTATGAGCCCGACGAGCTACCAGACTGCTCCACCCCGCGACAAAGCTGGGGCGGAAGTATACGACCGATCCCTTGCAGGGTCAATGTAACCTTCCACCTACAAGAAAGCCCGCAACAGCGGGCTCTCCTGATAATTGGTACCGAGAAGGGGACTCGAACCCCTACACCCTATGGGCACAACCACCTCAAGGTTGCGTGTCTACCAATTCCACCACCTCGGCAATACAACGTTTACAGCGTGAAACCCATTTTACTTCTGCTCTGGAGCCTTGGGTACATCAATCGGTGAGGCCGACTTAGGTTCCTGGAGCACCGGTACATCATCAGATGCCGGTTTCTGCTTTGGCACTTCCAACACCGCTGGGTTTGGCAAACCTACTTGAGTCAGCTCATGAGCTTTCTCTTTAGCAAAGTAACCTAACCCCAAGCTGGTTATGAAGAAACCTGCGGCAAGTATAGCAGTAAACTTACTAAGAAAGGTAGAGGAACCTTGGCTTCCGAACACAGTATTTGAAGCACCTGCCCCGAAAGACGCACCAGCGTCCGCACCTTTACCCTGTTGCAGCAATACCAGAGCGACAACGCCCAGCGCACCCAACAGATGAAGAACGACTACGACTGTTTCCAGCATTTTTTCAGTTTCCCGCGGCGCGACAGATCGCACCGAACTCATCTGCATTCAGGGAAGCCCCACCAATGAGCCCCCCATCGATATCCGGCATGCCGAACAGTTCGACCGCATTGGCCGCCTTCACGCTGCCGCCGTATAGAAGCCGCACACCTTGTGCGACCTCAGAATTCTCTGCCGCCAACTGCGCGCGGATGGCGGCGTGCACATCCTGCGCTTGTTGCGGCGAAGCTGTCAGCCCGGTGCCAATGGCCCAGACTGGTTCGTAAGCGATGACAGCCTTGGCAAAAGCGCCGACACCCAGCTTCTCGATGATGCTGCCCAGCTGACGCGACACCACTTCCAGCGTCTTGCCGGCTTCGCGCTGCTCCAGGGTCTCCCCTACGCAGAGCACCGGAATCAAACCACAGGCTTGCGCTGCCGCAAACTTGCGATTGAGGGTGCGATCCGTCTCGCCCATGATCAGGCGACGCTCGGAATGCCCGACCAACACCAGGGAACAGCCTGCATCGAGCAGCTGGCTCGGTGCAATTTCACCGGTCAGGGCACCCTGCATGGATTCCACGGCCGAGTTCTGCGCACCGACCGAAATCGATTTGCCTTTCAAGCCCTCAACCACTTGGCTGATATGCAGGCACGGCGGGAATACCGCCACGTCCACACCGCTCGGCAAGGCCAGGCCACGCAGACCCTTGATCAGCTCGACGACGCTGGCGCGGGTACCGTGCATCTTCCAGTTACCAGCTACCATTGGGCGACGCATGCTGTACCTCGCAGGTCAAAGTGGGCGCAGATGTTACCCAACCACATCCTCACTGGCAAGCCGAAATCAGGCGCAAACTTCAGTCACCAGTTTTGCCAGCGCATCGGCATGGCCACGAACCGTGACTTCGTCTTCGCCTTCAACCATGACCCGCACCAGTGGCTCGGTGCCGGACTTGCGCAACAGCACGCGGCCGCGACCGTTCATGGCCTCGGTGACACGCTCGCACGCCTGCACCACCTTCGGGTGCTTGACCGGATCGACGCCACCGGCGAAACGCACATTGACCAATACCTGCGGGCACTTGCGCAACGCCTGCCGCGCCTGCGCCAGGCTTTCGCCACGGCGACGCAGTGCCATCAAGGTCTGCAATGCCGCAATGATCGCATCGCCGGTGGAGTTGTGATTCAGGCAAAGGATATGCCCGGAGTTTTCCCCCCCCACCAGCCAGTTGCGCTCCAGCAGCTCGGCAATCACATAACGGTCGCCGACATTGGCACGCACGAAAGGAATGTCCAGCTCCTTGAAGGCCAGCTCAAGGCCCAGGTTACTCATCAAGGTACCGACCACGCCACCGTTCAACTTGCCGCGCTCGGCCATATCCCGGGCAATGATGAACACCAGTTCGTCGCCATCGACCACCGCGCCCGTGTGATCGACCATCAGCACCCGGTCGCCGTCGCCGTCGAACGCAATCCCCAGGTCCGCCTGCTCAGCCAGCACCGCCGCCTGCAGCGGCTTCATGTGCGTCGAACCGCAGTTGTCGTTGATGTTCAGGCCGTTGGGCGCCGCCGACAGCGCCGTCACCTGCGCACCCAGCTCGCGGAACACACTCGGCGCGACCTTGTAGGTGGCGCCATGGGCGCAGTCAATCACCAGCTTCAGGCCCGCCAGACTGGTCCCGGTCGGCACACTGCTTTTGCAGAATTCGATGTAGCGACCGGCAGCGTCATTGATACGCGAGACCTTGCCGAGCTTTTCCGACTCGACCACCGTCATCGGCGCATCGAGCAGCTCCTCGATCATCAGCTCGACCTCATCCGGCAGCTTGGTACCTTCGCCGGAGAAAAACTTGATGCCGTTGTCATCATGGGGATTGTGCGAAGCACTGATCACGATCCCGGCCTCGGCATGGAAGGTCCGGGTCAGGTAGGCGATAGCCGGCGTCGGCATCGGCCCCAGCAGCAGCACATCGGCGCCGGCCGCGGAAAGGCCGGCTTCCAGGGCGGATTCGAACATGTAGCCGGAGATCCGCGTGTCCTTGCCCACCAGCACCCGGCACGCGCCGAGCTTGCGGAACGCCATGCCGGCAGCCCAGCCGAGCTTGAGCATGAACTCAGGGGTGATCGGGAATTGTCCTACGCGCCCGCGAATACCGTCGGTGCCGAAGTATTTTTTCTTCATCAGTGCTCCATCGTTCTTATTGCGCAGCGTCAACAGCAGCAATCATGCGTACCACGTCGACCGTTTCGGCGACATCATGCACGCGCAGAATCCGCGCCCCTTTGCTCATCGCCAGCGCAGCCAGGGCGAGGCCACCATAAAGGCGCTCACCCACCGGGCGACCCAGGGCCTGCCCTATCATGCTCTTGCGCGAGACGCCGACCAACAACGGTCGACCCAGGGCGTGCAACGCTTCCATATGTTTGAACAGGCTCAGATTGTGCGCCAGGGTCTTGGCAAAGCCAAACCCAGGATCGAGCACGATGCGCTCGGGCGCAATGCCTGCCGCCGCACACAGCGCCATGCGCTCGACGAGAAAAGCCAGCACCTCGCCGGTCACGTCATCGTAGTGCGGATTGTCCTGCATATTCCCCGGCTCGCCGAGCATATGCATCAGGCACACCGGCAACCCCGTCGCCGCAGCGGCTTCGAGGGCGCCGTCGCGCCGCAGCGAACGCACATCATTGATCAGGCCCGCGCCCAGTCGCGCAGTTTCGCGCATGACCGCCGGCGTGGACGTATCAACCGAGATGATCACATCCAATTCCCGATGAATACGCTCGACCACCGGCGCGACACGCTCCAGCTCCTCAAGCGCAGAGACCACGGGAGCCCCAGGACGGGTAGATTCGCCGCCGACATCGATCAGCGTCGCGCCGGCTTCGACCATGGCCCGGGCATGGCTCAGCGCCGCCTCCAGGTGATTGAAGCGACCGCCATCGGAAAACGAGTCGGGGGTGACGTTGAGAATGCCCATGACATGCGTCTGGGCCAAATCAAGAACCCGGTTGCCGCAAGGCAACCGGGTCGAGGACTGAACAGAAGTCATTTCAAACCTTAATGATCAGCCGCGGGGCCGCCGATCGGCGTTTCAGGTCGTTCGTTCTGGATCACCGGCGGAGTGCCCGAGGTTCCCGAACCACCTTCCCAATCGCGCGGCTCACGCGGCGGGCGACCGGCCATGATGTCGTCGATCTGCTCGGCATCGATGGTTTCATACTTCATCAGCGCGTCCGCCATGGCGTCGAGCTTGTCGCGGTTCTCCGTCAGGATCTGCTTGGCCGTGCCGTAGCACTGGTCAATGATGCTGCGCACTTCCGAGTCGATCAGCTTGGCGGTTTCGCCGGAGAAGCTGGCGTTCTGCCCGCCACCGCCACGACCCAGGAATACTTCCTGGTCTTCCTCGGCGTACATCAGCGGCCCCAATTTCTCGGACAAGCCCCACTTGGTGACCATATTCCGGGCAATCTGGCTGGCACGCATGATGTCGTTGGAAGCGCCGGTGGTGACACCGTCGAAGCCCAGGGTCATCTCTTCGGCGATACGGCCGCCGTACAGCGAGCAGATCTGACTGATCAGCGCGCGCTTGGACAGGCTGTAGCGATCTTCTTCCGGCAGGAACATGGTCACACCCAGCGCACGACCGCGCGGGATGATCGAAACCTTGTAGACCGGATCGTGCTCGGGCACCACACGACCGACAATGGCGTGACCGGCCTCGTGATACGCGGTGTTCTGTTTTTCCTTCTCGGACATGACCATGGATTTGCGCTCGGCGCCCATCATGATCTTGTCTTTCGCCAGCTCGAACTCTTTCATCTCAACGATGCGCTTGCCGGCGCGCGCGGCGAACAAGGACGCCTCGTTCACCAGGTTGGCCAGGTCGGCACCGGAGAAGCCCGGCGTACCACGCGCAATCACCGCCGGCGCGACGTCGTCGCCCATCGGCACCTTGCGCATATGGACCTTGAGGATCTGTTCGCGACCACGGATGTCCGGCAGGCCGACCACCACCTGGCGGTCGAAACGACCGGGACGCAGCAGCGCCGGGTCGAGCACGTCAGGACGGTTGGTGGCGGCAATCACGATGATGCCGTCGTTCATTTCGAAACCGTCCATCTCCACCAGCAACTGGTTGAGAGTCTGTTCGCGCTCGTCATGACCACCGCCCATGCCGGCACCACGATGCCGACCGACCGCATCGATTTCGTCGATGAAGATGATGCACGGCGCGTGTTTCTTCGCCTGCTCGAACATGTCACGGACACGACTGGCACCGACACCGACGAACATTTCGACGAAATCGGAACCGGAAATAGTGAAGAACGGCACCTTGGCTTCGCCGGCAATCGCCTTGGCCAGCAAGGTCTTACCGGTACCCGGAGGACCGACCATCAACACGCCACGGGGAATCCGACCGCCCAGGCGCTGGAACTTGCCCGGATCGCGGAGGAACTCGACCAGTTCGCCGACTTCTTCCTTGGCCTCGTCGCAACCGGCCACGTCAGCCAGGGTGGTTTTCACCTGGTCTTCCGAAAGCAGGCGCGCCTTGCTCTTGCCGAAGCTCATCGGTCCGCCCTTGCCGCCCGCGCCGCCCTGCATCTGGCGCATGAAGAACATGAACACCGCGATGATCACCAGGATCGGGAAGCTGGCCACCAGCAACTGGGTCCAGATGCTCTGCTGCTCAGGCTGTTTGCCTTCGACCACGACGTGGTTGTCCACCAGGTCGCCGATCAGGCCGTTGTCCTGGATCGCCGGACGGATGGTCTTGAAGCTGTCACCATCGTTGCGCTTGCCGGTAATCACGTAGCCGTCCACGGCCACGCGCTCGACCTTGCCATCCTTGACCTGCTGGATGAAGTCGGAATAGTTGAGGGTCTGTGGCTCGTTAGGGCTGGAGAAGTTGTTCATCACCGTCACCAGGACAGCCGCGATGATCAACCACAGGATCAGATTCTTTGCCATATCGTTCAATTAACTACCCTCATGAAGCGGGATCCGCTACTGGCGCGCGCTTCGCATGATATTCACCGGCATAACTTACTACATTACCTACAGATCCTGCAGGCGCCGTCTGTAACCCTTTGTGAAACAATCACTACACAATATGCGCTTATTCTCACGGGGCGAAATACGAAAAACCTATCGCCCCGGCCAAGAACCTCGAGTTACTCAGTCCGTCCACGAAAGCCACGACCCAGCAGATACTGCTCGCGGGACCGATCACGGGAAGACGTCGGCTTGCGCGTCTGCACCTTGTCGAACAGCTTGCGGAAGTTCTTGTGGTACTCGTCGAAACCTTCGCCCTGGAAAACCTTGATCAAAAAATCACCACCGGGGCGTAGGACGCGTCCGGCGAGATCGAGTGCCAGTTCACAAAGGAACATCGAACGCGGCATATCCACTTCGGGTGTACCACTCATATTGGGGGCCATATCGGAAATCACAAGGTCAACCTCGGAATTTCCCACCGCCGCGAGGATCTCAGCCAGGACCGCGTCCTCGGTAAAGTCGCCCTTGATGAAGGTCACATCGGGGATGCTGTCCATGTCCAGAATGTCGGAAGCGATCAGGCGCCCCTTGCCACCAATCAGACGACTGGTCACCTGGGACCAGCCACCCGGCGCCGCGCCGAGGTCGATCACGGTCATGCCTGGACGGATAATCCGGTCCTTCTCCTGGATCTCCAGCAATTTGTAGCTGGCCCGGGAGCGGTATCCGTCTTTTTGCGCCATTTTGACGAACGGATCGTTGAAATGTTCTTTCAGCCAGTTAAGGCTAGTCTTGGAACGGGCCACGGGCCACCTCAAAAAAATAGTCGAATCGCGATTAACTGGGCGGTCCCGGACGCGCTCGGGTAAACTGGCCGCCGCTTTTTACAAGATCAGACGCAGGGGTCAGATTATGCCGCTCACTCAAGAGCAGAAGAAACAGTACAAATCCATTGGCCACCATCTGAAACCAGTATTGACTGTGGCTGACAACGGTTTGACCGAAGGTGTGTTAGCCGAGCTTGAACGCGCATTGGGCGATCATGAGCTGATCAAGATCAAGCTCAATATCCTCGACCGCGAATCGCGCCTGGAGGCCATTGCGCAGCTGTGCAAGGCCGGCAAGGCGGATCTGGTGCAAGTCATCGGCAAGATGGCGCTGCTTTATCGCAAGAACTTCAGCGTCAACAAGCAGTTGTCCAACGTCCATCGCTTCAAGTGACGTAGGAACGGGTCAAGGGTACGCGGTGCGTACCCTGCCACTCTCGCCGGGCACCGGCTGCAGCACCAGCACCAGGCCGCAAAGGCCAAGCACCAGGTAACTGAACAACTGCCAACGCAACGCATCCGGCAGCCAGGTCCGCACCGCGAAATACATCCCGCACGCATACAGCGACGTCAGCAGCAATTGCCCCCGCGTATCGCGCCACAGGCTTGCCCGGCCTTCGGCCTGGAGCAACACCAGGGTCTGCACGATCACACACACCGTTGCAAACCCTATCAATAAAGAGCCCAGCAGGCTATCGATCTCGTCGACCAACAGCGGTGCCAGGCCTATTTGCGTCAACACCGGCAACAAGCCGATGTGCAGCAGCCACAGGCCACCGACCCAGAGCATCTGGGTCAGCTGCCAGAGCATGGCGCCCGCACGCAGCGGGCGCCTTCGTTCAGAGGTGACGGACTTCAACAATCTCGTACTCGATAACGCCACCTGGCGTTTTGACTGCCACCACATCCCCCTCTTCCTTGGCGATCAAGGCGCGGGCCAGCGGCGAGCCGACGGAGATCTTACCGAGTTTGAAGTCGGCCTCGTCCTCACCCACGATGTGGTAAACCACGCTTTCGTCGGTCTCGACGTTGGCGATTTCCACGGTGGTGCCAAAAATCACCTTGCCGGTGTGCGGGATGGTCGTGACGTCGATGATCACCGCGTTCTGCATACGGCCTTCGATATCACGGATCCGCGCCTCGACCATACCCTGCTGCTCGCGGGCAGCATGGTATTCGGCGTTTTCCTTCAAGTCGCCCAACTCACGGGCCGTACCGATGTCCTGGCTCAGCTTCGGACGGACGACCTTGGTCAGGTGAGCGTGCTCCTCTTCCAGGGCCTTGGCGCCCTGGACGGTCATGGGGTATTTGATCATGCCTTCAATCCTGCGTGTAGATCCTGCAAGCGACGCACGGTCTTCTCTGGACCGAACTTGAGCGCTTCGCAGATGGCTTCGCCAGCAGCAATGGTAGTCGTGCAGTAGATCTTGTGCTGCAGCGCGTTACGACGAATGGAGTACGAGTCGGCGATCGACTGGCGGCCTTCGGTCGTATTGATGATCAGGGTGACTTCGTCATTCTTGATCATGTCGACGACGTGCGGACGACCCTCCGTCACTTTGTTGACCCGGCGCACCTTCAGCCCGGCCGCTTCGATCAGCTTGGCCGTGCCGGCAGTTGCCACCACTTCGAAGCCCAAGTTGATCAGATCACGGGCCACGCCCGCAACCAGTGGCTTGTCATCATCACGGACGCTGATGAAGGCAGTACCGCCGGTCGGCAGCACTTCGCTGGCCCCCATCTGAGCCTTGGCGAAGGCTTCGCCGAAGGTGTCGCCGACGCCCATCACCTCACCGGTGGACTTCATCTCCGGGCCCAGGATCGGGTCCACGCCAGGGAATTTGGCGAAGGGGAACACCGCCTCTTTCACGCTGTAGAAGTTCGGAATGATTTCCTTGGTGAAGTTCAGCTCTTTCAGGGTCTTACCAGCCATCACCCGGGCTGCGATCATCGCCAGGGAGACACCGATGCACTTGGAGACAAACGGCACGGTACGCGAAGCGCGCGGATTGACTTCGATGACGTAGATATCTTCGCCCTGCAAGGCCAACTGCACGTTCATCAGGCCGACAACGCCCAGTTCCAGGGCCATTTTCTTGACCTGTTCGCGCATCTCGTCCTGGATGTGCGCCGGCAACGAGTATGGCGGCAGCGAGCACGCGGAGTCACCGGAGTGAACGCCGGCCTGCTCGATGTGCTGCATGATCGCGCCGATCACCACGTCGGTGCCGTCGCAGACCGCATCCACGTCCATTTCGATGGCGCAGTTGAGGAAGTGGTCCAGCAGCACCGGGCTGTCGTTGGAGACTTTCACCGCGTCGCGCAGGTAACGCTTGAGTTCTTCTTCTTCGTAGACGATTTCCATCGCCCGGCCGCCCAGTACGTAGGACGGACGCACCACCAGCGGGTAACCGATCTTGCTGGCGGCACGAATCGCTTCGTCTTCGCTGCGCACGGTAGCGTTTGGCGGCTGACGCAGGTTCAGGCGCTCGACCATCTGCTGGAAGCGCTCACGGTCTTCGGCGCGGTCGATGGCGTCAGGGCTGGTACCGATGATCGGCACACCGGCCGCTTCCAGGGCACGGGCGAGTTTCAACGGGGTCTGGCCGCCGTACTGGACGATCACGCCCTTGGGCTTCTCGACGCGGACGATTTCCAGCACGTCTTCCAGGGTCACCGGTTCGAAGTACAGGCGATCGGAGGTGTCGTAGTCGGTGGACACGGTTTCCGGGTTGCAGTTGACCATGATGGTCTCGTACCCGTCTTCGCGCAGCGCCAGGGCCGCGTGCACACAGCAGTAGTCGAACTCGATGCCCTGGCCGATACGGTTCGGACCGCCGCCGAGGATCATGATCTTGTCGCGACCCGATGGCGCGGCCTCGCACTCTTCTTCATACGTCGAGTACAGGTAGGCGGTGTCGGTGGCGAACTCGGCCGCGCAGGTGTCGACGCGCTTGTAGACCGGGAACACTTCCAGCTTGTGCCGGTGAGTCCGCAGGTTTTTCTCGGTCACGCCCAGCAGCTTGGCCAGACGCATGTCGGAGAAGCCCTTGCGCTTGAGGCGGAACATCAGGTCGCGATCAATAGCCGACAGACCCAGGGTCTTGACCTTCTCTTCTTCCTTGATCAGATCTTCGATCTGCACCAGGAACCATGGATCGATCATGTTCATGCCGAAGATTTCTTCGACCGTCATGCCGGCGCGGAAGGCGTCCGCCACGTACCAGATGCGCTCGGCGCCCGGCACGGTCAGTTCGCGCTTGAGCACGTTCATGCTTTCCGGGTTGCTCAGGTCGAGCTTCTCGTCCAGGCCGCAAACGCCCACTTCCAGGCCGCGCAGGGCTTTCTGCAGGGATTCCTGGAAGGTCCGGCCGATGGCCATGACTTCACCGACCGACTTCATCTGGGTGGTCAGGCGGGCGTCGGCTTTCGGGAATTTCTCGAAAGCGAAGCGCGGCAGCTTGGTCACGACGTAGTCGATGGACGGTTCGAAGGACGCCGGGGTCTTGCCGCCGGTGATGTCGTTCGACAGCTCGTCCAGGGTGTAACCCACAGCCAGCTTGGCGGCGACCTTGGCGATCGGGAAGCCGGTGGCTTTCGAGGCCAGGGCCGAGGAGCGCGATACCCGTGGGTTCATCTCGATCACGACCATCCGGCCGGTGTTCGGGCAGATGCCGAACTGAACGTTGGAACCACCGGTTTCCACGCCGATCTCGCGCAATACCGCCAGGGAGGCGTTACGCAGGATCTGGTATTCCTTGTCGGTCAGGGTCTGTGCTGGCGCCACGGTGATCGAGTCACCGGTGTGCACGCCCATCGGGTCGAAGTTCTCGATGGAGCAGACGATGATGCAGTTGTCCTTTTTGTCGCGGACAACTTCCATTTCATATTCTTTCCAGCCGATCAGCGATTCGTCGATCAGCAGTTCCTTGGTCGGCGACAGGTCCAGGCCACGGGCGCAGATCTCTTCGAACTCTTCACGGTTGTAGGCAATACCGCCACCGGTGCCGCCCATGGTGAAGGACGGACGGATGATGCACGGAAAGCCAAGCTTCTCGAGGACCGCGTTGGCCTCGTCCATGCTGTGGGCGATACCGGAACGCGGGCAGTCCAGGCCGATGGATTTCATCGCCTTGTCAAAGCGCGAGCGGTCTTCAGCCTTGTCGATGGTGTCGGCGTTGGCGCCGATCATTTCCACGCCGAACTTCTCGAGGATGCCTTCGCGCTCCAGGTCCAGGGCGCAGTTCAGGGCGGTCTGGCCACCCATGGTCGGCAGCAGGGCGTCCGGACGCTCTTTCTCGATGATCTTGGCCACGGTCTGCCATTTGATCGGTTCGATGTAGGTGGCGTCGGCCATGGCCGGGTCGGTCATGATGGTGGCCGGGTTGGAGTTCACCAGGATGACGCGGTAACCCTCTTCGCGCAGGGCCTTGCAGGCCTGAGCGCCGGAGTAGTCGAATTCGCAGGCCTGGCCGATCACGATCGGGCCGGCACCGAGAATCAGGATGCTTTTTATGTCTGTACGTTTTGGCATGGGTTTGTCACTCAAATCCGCAGGTCAGTCGGCAAGCCGTTGAACAATCCTCGAAGAGACCGAGGGGGCCGCCGCGCTGCGGGGCCGCCCTGGGCATTCAGGCGATCAACGGCGCTTGGCCATCTCATTGATGAAGCGATCGAACAGCGGCGCAACGTCGTTCGGGCCAGGGCTGGCTTCAGGGTGACCCTGGAAGCTGAACGCGCTCTTGTCGGTGCGCTCGATGCCTTGCAGAGAACCGTCGAACAGCGACTTGTGGATCGCCCGAACGTTGCCCGGCAGGGTCGCCTCATCCACCGCAAAACCGTGGTTCTGGCTGGTGATCATGACAACGCCGCTGTCCAGGTCCTGGACCGGGTGGTTGGCACCGTGATGGCCGTGACCCATTTTCAGGGTCTTGGCGCCGGAGGCCAGGGCCAGCAGTTGGTGACCCAGGCAGATACCGAAGACCGGGATCTCGGTTTCCAGCACGTCCTTGATCGCCTGGATAGCGTAGTCGCATGGCTCAGGATCGCCCGGGCCGTTGGACAGGAACACGCCGTCCGGTTGCAGGGCCAGGACGTCGCTGGCTGGCGTCTGCGCCGGCACCACCGTCACACGGCAGCCGCGCTCGACCAGCATGCGCAGGATGTTGTGCTTGATCCCGTAGTCGTAGGCCACGACGTGGTAAGGCAGCTCGGACGCTTCGATGGTCGCGTGACTGTCGGTCTTCAAGTCCCAGACCGTCGAGCGCCACTCGTACTGCTTGGTGGTGCTGACGACTTTCGCCAGGTCCATGCCCTTCAGGCCCGGGAAGCCCTGTGCTGCGGCAATTGCCGCGGCTTCGGAAATGTTGTCGCCGGCCATGATGCAGCCGTTCTGCGAACCTTTTTCCCGCAGGATGCGGGTCAGGCGCCGCGTGTCGATACCGGCGATGGCCACCACGTTGTTGGCCTTCAGGTAATCGGACAGGGACATCGTGTTGCGCCAGTTGCTCGCTACCAGTGGCAGGTCGCGAATGACCAGGCCGGCGGACCAGACACGATCGGACTCGGCGTCTTCCGGCGTGGTGCCGGTGTTGCCGATGTGCGGGTAGGTCAGGGTAACGATTTGCTGGGCGTAGGAAGGATCGGTAAGGATTTCCTGATAGCCGGTCATGGCAGTGTTAAACACCACCTCACCAACGGTCTGACCGTCGGCTCCAATGGCTTCGCCACGAAAAATGCTGCCATCAGCAAGGGCGAGTATGGCTGGCTTAGTCAAGAAGACCTCCCGTAAATAAAGCCTGAAAGGGCGATCGCAGGTTGTAAAAAAGCGGAATGACGTATGGACACGTCACCCCGCTCGTTCACTGAATTATTCTGCGCGCTTTTAGTGGACACACTAAAGCTGTAGCTTACAGAAAAAGGCTTTTTTAATCCACCGCTAATGAGCCGAAAAGGCCAGGGAATGCGACAGGGCGTCGCCAAACGGTGTGAAACAGAGACTGAAGGAGCCACAACCCTGTGGGAGCCGGCTTGCCGGCGATGAGGCCCTGGAGCCTTGCAGCGCCTTGATGGACGCCATCGCCAGCAAGCCGGCCCCACAGCTAAGTACCGTGTCGTACCGGTCAGTGCAGTTCGAGCACGTCCTGCATATCGTACAGGCCTGGCGCCCTGCCATCCAGCCACAACGCCGCACGCACCGCACCTTTGGCGAAGGTCATGCGGCTCGAAGCCTTGTGGGTGATCTCCAGGCGCTCGCCTTCGGCGGCGAACAGCACGGTGTGATCACCGACCACATCGCCGCCACGCACCGTGGCAAAACCAATGGTTTCGCGCTCGCGCGCACCGGTATGCCCTTCACGACCGTACACCGCGACCTTCTGCAAATCGCGATCCAGCGCCTTGGCGATCACCTCGCCCATACGCAATGCGGTACCCGAAGGTGCGTCGATCTTGTGCCGGTGGTGCGCTTCGATGATCTCGATATCCGCATCCTCGCCCAGCACTCGCGCCGCCATATCCAGCAGCTTCAACGACAGGTTGACGCCAACACTGAAATTGGCCGCGAAGACAATCGCAATGTCCTTGCCCGCCTCAGCCAGCAAAGCCTTCTGCGCCACGTCCAAACCGGTGGTGCCGATCACCATGGCCTTACCCGCCTTACGGCAGAACGCCAGGTTCTTCAGCATCACCTCCGGCAGCGTGAAGTCGATCAGCACGTCGAACTCATCCGCCACCGCGTCCAACCCCTCGGACAACGGCACGCCGATGCGCCCCAACGAGGCCAGCTCGCCAGCATCCGCACCGACCAGCGAGCTGCCGGGGCGGACGATCGCCGCCGTCAGGCCGGTGAGCGGCACGCGCTGCTGCACCGCCTCGATCAGGATCTTGCCCATGCGCCCGGCGGCGCCCATCACAGCTATACGTCGCATACCTCGCTCCTTACAGGTCGCCGAAGAAACGCCTCATCCCCTCGAACCAACCGCTGGCCTTGGGCGAATGAGAGCTGTCGCCAGCCAGAGAGGAGCGGAACTCTTCCAGCAGCTCACGCTGGCGACGACTCAGATTCACTGGGGTCTCGACGGCCACACGACACATCAGGTCACCCGCACCGCCACCGCGCACCGGCGCAACGCCCTTGCCGCGCAGACGGAACTGCTTGCCGGTCTGGGTGCCTTCCGGAATCTTCAATTTGACGCGACCGTCCAGAGTCGGCACTTCCAGCTCGCCGCCCAGGGCTGCGTCGACAAAGCTGATCGGCACTTCGCAGAACAGGTGCTTGCCGTCGCGCTGGAAAATATCGTGCTCGCGGACATTGATCACCACATACAGGTCGCCCGTCGGACCGCCCTGCGTGCCCGCTTCGCCTTCGCCGGACAGACGAATACGATCGCCGGTATCGACGCCCGACGGCACTTTCACCGACAGGGTCTTGTACTCTTCCACGCGGCCCTGACCATGACAGGCGTCGCACGGATCGGAAATGATCTTGCCCTGGCCATGGCAACGCGGGCAGGTCTGCTGCACCGAGAAGAAGCCTTGCTGCATGCGCACCTGACCAATACCACCACAGGTCGGGCAGTTGATCGGCGCAGAACCTTTCTTGGCCCCCGAGCCGTCGCACGGCTTGCAATTGACCAGCGTCGGCACGCGGATATTGACGGTCGTGCCACGCACCGCCTCTTCCAGGTTCAGTTCCAGGGTGTAACGCAGGTCGCTGCCACGCTGCGCGCCGCCACGGGAACCACCGCGACCGCCGCCGAAGAAATCGCTGAACACATCACCGAAGATATCGGAGAAGTTCTGCCCGCCGAAGCCCGCACCGCCACCCCCCATGCTCGGGTCGACGCCCGCATGGCCGTACTGATCGTAGGCCGCACGCTTGCTGGAGTCGGACAGCACTTCGTAGGCCTCGTTGGCCTCCTTGAACAACTCTTCCGACGCCTTGTCATCCGGATTGCGGTCCGGGTGATGTTTCATCGCGAGACGACGGTAAGCCTTTTTCAGGTCCGCCTCGCTGGAGCCGCGCTCGACCCCCAATATCTCGTAATAGTCACGCTTTGCCATGATTCTTTGCACTCTTGAGGATGTTCGGGACAACCGACTGGAACAATCCCGCCCCTACCACCAGCACCCGAACGCTGTCGCATGCTGTAAAAATTCGTCTATTCCAGACACGCCAACGCGGGAGCAAGCTCCCGCGCGGCGACATCCTACCAGTCACCGCTCAAGCGCAGTCAACCGGCCAACCTACAAGTGGATTACTTGTGGTCTTTGACTTCTTCGAACTCAGCGTCGACCACGTCATCCTTGTGGGCTTCTTCCTTGGCCGGCTGTGCACCCGCTTCAGGCTTGGCGCCCTGCTCGGCGTACATCTTCTGGGCCACAGGCGCGGAGACCTTGGACAGCTCCTCGACCTTGGCTTCGATAGCGGCCTTGTCGTCGCCTTTGACAGCGGCTTCCAGGGCAACCACGGCCGCTTCGATCGCGGTTTTCTCTTCAGCGGTGACCTTGTCACCGGCGTCAGCGATCATCTTGCGCGTCGAGTGCACCAGGGCATCACCCTGGTTGCGGGCGCTGGCCAGCTCTTCGAACTTGCGGTCTTCTTCAGCATTGAGTTCGGCATCGCGAACCATCTGCTGGATTTCTTCATCCGACAGACCAGAGTTGGCCTTGATGGTGATCTTCTGCTCTTTGCCGGTGGCCTTGTCTTTCGCGCCGACGTGCAGGATGCCGTTGGCGTCGATGTCGAAGGTCACTTCGATCTGTGGCACGCCACGTGGCGCGGGTGGAATCTCGGCCAGGTCGAACTTGCCCAGGGACTTGTTCTGTGCGGCTTGCTTGCGCTCACCCTGCAGGACGTGAATAGTCACGGCACCCTGGTTGTCATCGGCAGTCGAGAACACTTGCGATTTCTTGGTAGGAATCGTGGTGTTTTTCTCGATCAGCGCGGTCATCACGCCACCCATGGTTTCGATACCCAGGGTCAGCGGGCTGACGTCGAGCAGCAGGACGTCCTTGACGTCACCGGCCAGAACGGCGCCCTGGATAGCAGCACCCATGGCAACGGCTTCGTCCGGGTTGACGTCTTTACGCGCTTCTTTACCGAAGAAGTCGGTCACCAGCTTCTGCACCAGCGGCATGCGGGTCTGACCGCCGACCAGGATCACGTCGTTGATCGAACCGACGTCGATACCGGCGTCTTTCAGCGCAATGCGGCAAGGTTCGATAGTGCGTTGAACCAGGTCTTCCACCAGCGCTTCCAGCTTGGCGCGGGAAATTTTCACGTTCAGGTGCTTCGGACCAGTGGCATCTGCAGTGATGTACGGCAGGTTGACGTCGGTCGACTGAGCCGAAGACAGCTCGATCTTGGCTTTTTCAGCGGCTTCTTTCAGGCGCTGCATGGCCAGCGGGTCACCCTTGAGGTTCATGCCGCTTTCTTTCTTGAATTCGTCGACGAGGTAGTCGATCAGACGAATGTCGAAGTCTTCACCGCCGAGGAAGGTGTCACCGTTGGTGGCCAACACTTCGAACTGGTGCTCGCCATCGACTTCGGCGATCTCGATCACGGACACGTCGAAGGTACCGCCACCCAGGTCATAAACGATGACGGTGTGGTCGCCCTTGGCCTTGTCCATACCGTAGGCCAGAGCGGCCGCGGTCGGTTCGTTGATGATCCGCTTGACGTCCAGACCGGCGATACGACCGGCGTCCTTGGTGGCCTGACGCTGGCTGTCGTTGAAGTAGGCCGGAACGGTGATGACCGCTTCAGTCACTGCCTCGCCGAGGTAGTCTTCGGCGGTTTTCTTCATTTTCTTGAGGATTTCAGCCGAGATCTGTGGCGGTGCCATTTTCTGGCCGTTCACTTCAACCCAAGCGTCGCCGTTGTCAGCCTTGGCGATTTTGTAAGGGACCATCTTGATGTCTTTCTGCACGACTTCTTCGTCGAACTTGCGACCGATCAGACGCTTCACCGCGTACAGGGTGTTATGCGGATTGGTCACGGCCTGGCGCTTGGCCGACTGGCCAACCAGGATTTCGCCATCATTGGCGTAGGCAATAATCGACGGCGTGGTGCGCGCACCCTCGGCGTTTTCGATGACCTTGGCCTTGCCGTTTTCAAGAATGGAGACGCAGGAGTTGGTGGTCCCCAGGTCGATACCGATAATTTTGCCCATTTCACTCTCCCGAAACTTTGATTTTTTTGCCGCAGCGGTTATGGCCAACTGCGGTAGCACTTAAACGCTTGACTTGTAGATGGGGGCCTTGCGGCCGATTTCAAGCCTGCTCGTCGATCGTCGGCGAAACCGGAGCAACCGCTTTGCTGACCACCACCATCGCCGGGCGCAGCAGGCGACCGTGGAGCTGATAGCCCTTCTGGAATACTTTCAGCACGCTGTTGGGCTCGACATCGGCGCTTTCCTGCATGGCCATGGCCTGGTGCAGGGAAGCATTGAAGGGCTCGCCATGCGGATCGATGGCTTCCAACTGGTAACGTTTGAGGGTGTCCTGGAACATCTTCAGGGTCAGCTCGATACCTTCGCGCATCGGCCGGATGTTCTCATCGTCCGGATTGGACAGGTCCAGGCCACGCTCCAGGCTGTCGATGATCGGCAGCAGGTCGCTGGCAAATTTCTCCAGGGCGAACTTGTGCGCTTTTTCAACATCCTGCTCGGCACGCCGGCGAATGTTCTGCAGGTCAGCCGCGACACGCAGCCCTTGATCCTGTGCCGTTGCCAACTGCTCTTCGAGCACCTGGACACGGGTGGCCAGGTCGTCGCCCTGTGCCTGCGTAGCCGAGCCGGCTTCCTGATTTTGCGAATCCAGAGTCTGTTCGTCAGCCATAAAAAAACCTCCTTTCAATATCGTCCGCGAGCTCGACCCGCGCTTCTGCCCCGATATATGGGGTCGCAATTTCCTGGTTCAAGGGCCGCAAGCACAGCAATCGCCTGTCAGTATGTCCACGCCAGATTACCGATCGCGCTAAAAAAGCCCGACATGCAAGCCAATCGAACTAAGGGCAAGCATTGTCAGCACAAATCAAAACACTGTATAAATAACCAGACCTAAAGCCTGGGAGCGGCCTTTATGCTGGTGCACCTGTCCGTACATAACTACGCAATCGTCGAACATCTCGATCTGGAACTGGATCGCGGGATGAGCGTAATCACTGGCGAAACCGGCGCCGGCAAGTCGATCATGCTCGACGCCCTCGGGCTGACCCTGGGCGATCGCGCCGACAGCGGCGTGGTCCGTCCCGGTGCGGACAAGGCCGATATCCTCGCCACCTTCGACCTCGAAGACATCCCCGAAGCCCGGGCCTGGCTGGCCGAACGCGACCTCGACAACGACGGTCCGTGCATCCTGCGCCGGGTCATTACCGCCGAAGGTCGCTCGCGCGGCTATATCAACGGCTCGCCCTGCCCCCAGGGCGACCTCAAGGCCCTCGGCGAACTGTTGATCGACATCCACAGCCAGCACGAACACCAGTCCCTGCTGAAAACCGATACCCACCGCCGCCTGCTCGACGAATACGCCGGCGCCACCGATCTCGCCCGCCAGGTCCAGCTCGCGGCCCAGCGCTGGCGCCAGACCCGCCAGGAACTGGAGCGTCTCTCCAACTCCGGCGACGAACAGCGCGCCCGCCACCAACTGCTCAGTTATCAGCTTGAAGAGCTGGAGAACCTTGGTCTGGGGGAAAACGAGCTGGGCGACCTGGAGCAGGAACACAAGAACCTGACCAATGCCGAAACCCTGCTCGGCATTTGCCGCCAGGTCGTGGAACAGTGCAGCGAAAGCGATTCAGGCAATGTGCTCAACGCCCTGACCGCAAGCCTCAATCGCCTGTCCAGCGTCAACAACGGCTCCGGCGCCCTGGGTGAAGCCACCAACCTGCTGGCCAGCGCACAGATCCAGGTCGAGGAAGCCGTCGGCGAACTGAACCGCTTCCTCGACCACTTCGATGCCGACCCGGCGCGCCTGCAACAGCTCGAGGAACGCCTGGACGCCATCTACACCCTGGCACGCAAGCACCGCATCCAGCCGACGGAAGTGGCGACCCTCCAGCAAAAGCTGCTGGATGAAATCGAAACCCTCAATGCCAACGACGAAGCCGTCGAGCGCCTCAGCGAAGAACTCGCGGCCTATGCCCGACATTATCAGGAACGGGCACGGGAACTTAGTGACCTGCGTCAGCAAGCGGCGACCGGTCTCGCCGGCGCCGTGGAGCAGGAAATCCAGCGCCTGGGCATGCCCGGTGGCCGTTTCAGCATCGAACTGCATGCCAACACCGGCAACGAGCCGCTGCCCTACGGCCTTGAGCAGGTCGAACTGCTGGTCAGCGCCAACCCCGGCCAACCACTCAAGGCGCTGGCCAAAGTCGCTTCCGGTGGCGAGCTGTCACGGATCAGCCTGGCAATCCAGGTCATCACCGCACAGACCTCACGCATCCCGACCCTGGTGTTCGACGAAGTGGACGTGGGCATCGGCGGCCCGACCGCCGAGATCGTCGGCCAGCTGCTACGCCGCCTCGGCGAACGCGGGCAGGTCCTGACGGTCACGCACCTGCCCCAGGTGGCGGCGCAAGGGCACCATCATCTATTCGTGCACAAGATGCGCGGCAGCGATGCCACCCGTACGGCGGTCTCGAAACTGAGCAAGACCGAACGAATCGAAGAAGTCGCGCGCATGCTGGGGGGCATCGACCTGACCAAGGAGTCCCTGGCTCACGCGAAAAAAATGGTGATCACCGCCAAAGCCTGAGCCCGGACATCGGCACCAGGAAAAATCTGGCAACAAAAAGCACGAAGGCGACCCCAGGGTCGCCTTCGATCGCTTCGCGAACCGGTATTCGCGACAGACTTATTTTTTCTTTTTGCGTACGTACAACACCAGATTGTGGTCCACCAGATCGAAACCCTTCTCTTCGGCAATAGCCTTCTGAAGCTTCTCGATTTCCAGACTGGTGAATTCGATCACCTCGCTGGTATCCATGTCGACCATATGATCGTGATGCCCGCCGTCCGCCAGCTCGAATACCGCATGGCCGCCGTCGAAATTGTGGCGAACCACCAACCCGGCCGCTTCGAACTGGGTCAGTACACGGTAGACCGTTGCCAGGCCAACATCCTCGCCAGCTTCCATCAGCGCCTTGTAGACATCCTCGGCGCTCATGTGACGCTGCTCGGCGGAATCGAGCATTTGCAGAATTTTGACCCGTGGCAGAGTCACTTTTAAGCCGGCTTTACGTAGTTCGCTATTTTCAACCATGGTCAGCTTTCTCGCGATGCTGCTTCGCAGCTTCTCTTAATACGGGTATGATCGGGGTTTACGTTGTCCCAGCCAAGATAGTGGAAGTCGCCCACCGATGCAAAACACCAAGCTGTTGCTAACCAGTTTTACCTTAGTGGGACTGCTCGCACTCGCCGGTTGTTCATTCCCCGGGGTTTACAAAATCGACATCCAGCAGGGCAATGTCGTCACGCAGGACATGATAGACCAGTTGCGCCCGGGAATGACCCGCAAGCAAGTAAGGTTTATCATGGGCAACCCTCTGTTGACCGACACATTCCACGCCAATCGCTGGGATTACCTGTATAGCCTGCAGCCCGGTGGCGGTGAACGCCAACAGGAACGCATCAGCCTGCTGTTCAATGCCAATGATCAACTCGCCAGCCTGTCCGGCGACTTCAAGCCCGGCGTGAGCCGCGACGAAGCGATCCTCGGCAAGGACAGCGGCACCACGGTGAATGCTCCGGCGCAGAATGCCGAGAAGCCGAAACCCGAGAAGCCGGTCAAACCGGGCTCGCTGCTGGACCAGATCCAGAAAGATGTCGACGGTGTGAAAGCCGTACCGGTTCCGACGCCACAACCGCTGGACACCACGCCGCAGTAAAACGGCGACAGAAAAAAGCCCGGCATGTCCGGGTTTTTTTATGGCTACAGGTTTTGCGCCTTGGCCTTGGCTGCTTTTTCCGCACGCAGGCGCCGGACCTCCTTCGGATCCGCCAGCAAGGGACGATAGATCTCGATACGATCGCCTTCCGCCACTGCGCGGGTATCGGCATCGGCAATCGCCTTGCCGAAGACCCCGAGCGGACAGCCCACGACATCCAGCCCGGGAAATTGTCCGGCGATCCCCGACAGCCCCACCGCCGCCCGCAACGTCGTTCCCGCCGGCACTGACAGCGCCCGCAGGCACTGACGCCCGACATCGGCGTAAACCACCTCTATCGCAACCAATGACTCAGACATGGAGCTGCTTGGCCCGCTGGCAGAACGCATCCACCAGGGTATTGGCCGCCTGATTGAACAACGGCCCCAGGGTCGCCCGCACGATAGGCCCGGCGTAATCGAAGGTCAGGTCCAGGCTGATCTTGCAGGCCTTCTCCCCGAGGGCCTTGAACACCCAGACACCGTGCAGTTGATTGAAAGGCCCTTCTTCCAGGTTCATTTCAATCGACTGCCCCGGCACCAGCGTATTGCGGGTAACAAAATGCTGGCTCAAGCCGCCCTTGGCCACTGCCAGCGTAGCGCGCATGTGCAGCTCCGAGCTTTCCAGCACCTGGGCCGTCGAACACCACGGCAGGAACTCCGGGTAGCGCGCCACGTCGTTCACCAGGTCATAAAGCGCCTGTGCCGGGTAAGGCAGCAAGGCCGAGCGTTGAATATGGGTCGTCATGTCAGCGTTGATTCCACAGCTGGGCGGCAAACAAAAGTGCGCGCATTGTCCGGGATTCATCCTACGCGCTCAAGCACGCAGCTTCACCGTAGCCGAGTGGCGCGCAACTCCCTATAATGCCGCCCCTATGGCTAAACAGAAGAAACACCCCACAGGGACCATCGCGCAAAATAAAAAGGCGCGCCACGATTACTTCGTCGAACAAAGGTTCGAGGCTGGTCTGGTCCTGGCCGGCTGGGAAGTAAAGAGTCTGCGTGCAGGCAAGGCACAACTGGTCGACAGTTATGTACTGCTCAAGAACGGTGAAGCCTGGCTGTTTGGCAGCCACTTCACGCCGTTGACGACGGCCAGCACCCACGTGATTGCCGACCCGACGCGCACGCGCAAGCTACTGCTCAACCAGCGCGAGCTGGAAAAGATCCACGCGGCCGTGCAGCAGAAGGGCCATGCCTGTGTCTGCCTGTCGCTGTATTGGAGCAAGCACCTGGTCAAGTGCGAGATCGCCCTGGGCAAGGGCAAGAAGGAATACGACAAGCGCGATACCGAGCGCGAGCGCGATGCCAACCGGGACTTGCAGCGCGCCGTGCGCAACAAGGGCAAGGAAGACTAAACCCGAGGCACGACCGTCTTGACCTCAACACGGTCAGTGTGGGAGCTGGCTTGCCAGCGATGGCGCCCCTGCAAACGCCGCAAGGCTTGAGGGCCTCATCGCCGGCAAGCCGGCTCCTACAGGTTTTGCGTGATATTCAGATCGCGACGACACCCATGCACTCGCCTACAACCCCTTGCGCCGCTCCGCCCGCGCCACCCGCTGCACTTCCAGGCGCACTTCCTCCAGCACCTCCTGCACATACAGAATGTGCCGGCTGGACACTTCGCGCGCGTCTTCGGCACGCCCCTCGATAATCGCCAGGTACAGCTCGCGGTGCTGGCTGATCAGCATGTCCCGGGTTTCGCTGCGCTGCTTGTACATCCCACCAATATTGGTCAGCACATTGCGCTTGAGCAGATCGAACAAGCCGCGGATGGTATGCAGCAACACCGCGTTATGACTCGCCTCGGCAATCGCCAGGTGAAAACTCGCATCCGCCGCGCCCTCCTCCGCCCGCCCCACTTCGCCCGCCCGCCCATAACAGCTCTGCAACTGTTCAAAGGCCATGCGCAGGCGCTCCCGATCCATCTCGGTCGCCCGCAACGCAGCGTAATAAGCGCAGGACGCCTCCAGCGTATGGCGAAACTCCAGCAGGTCGCGCTGGGCTTCCGGGTTGCTTTCCAGCAGATGCAGCAACGGATCGCTAAAGGTCGAACCCAGCGACTCCACCACGTAATTGCCGCCGCCCTGGCGGCTGACCAGCAGCCCCTTGGCCGCCAGTTTCTGGATCGCCTCGCGCAGCGACGGCCGTGAGACACCGAACTGCTCGGCCAGCGCGCGCTCGGCCGGCAGCCGCTCACCAGCCTTGAGCGTGCCCTCGAGGATCATCTCCTCAAGCCGCAGGACAATATCGTCAGACAAACGGCGCTGACGAACCTGATCAAACCCCATCACTCACTCCTCACGATCCCGAACCCTTGCCGGGACGGTCTATTCTGGCTTATCGAGGCGCCGCCAGCACCTGCCAGACGCGACATAAATCACCCGTTCAGCCCTTCCGCCGAAGACCTATCAGACGAAAGTTTCAGGGCGGCAAATTGACACATCACCAACAAGGCTTTTAACCTAGCGTCCGGCGATTGTAAATTGGTATTACCAATTAGCCAAATCGACATCAGTGCCTGACCAACAACAATTAGGGGCCACCCCACTATGCAAACCTGGCAACAGCTCTACACACCTCTCGGCAGCCTCGGCCTGTCCGCTCTCACGGCCGTGATTCCCATCGTATTCTTCTTCCTGGCCCTGGCGGTGTTTCGCCTCAAGGGTCATGTCGCGGGCAGCATCACCCTTGTGTTGTCGATCCTGGTGGCGATCTTCGCCTTCAAGATGCCGGCCGACATGGCGCTCGCCGCCGCAGGTTACGGATTCGCCTACGGCTTGTGGCCCATTGCCTGGATCATTGTCGCGGCGGTGTTCCTCTACAAACTGACGGTCAAGAGCGGCCAGTTCGAAATCATCCGCAGCTCGGTGCTGTCGATTACCGACGACCAGCGCCTGCAAGTGCTGCTGATCGGCTTCTGCTTCGGCGCCTTCCTCGAAGGTGCCGCCGGCTTCGGCGCCCCGGTGGCGATCACCGCCGCCCTGCTGGTGGGCCTGGGCTTCAATCCGCTCTACGCCGCCGGCCTGTGCCTGATCGCCAACACCGCACCGGTGGCCTTCGGCGCCCTGGGTATCCCGATCATTGTCGCGGGCCAGGTCACCGGCCTCGACGCGTTCAAGATCGGCGCCATGGCCGGTCGTCAGTTGCCACTGCTGTCGCTGTTCGTACCGTTCTGGCTGGTGTTCATGATGGACGGCCTGCGCGGTGTGCGGGAAACCTGGCCGGCCGCCCTGGTGGCCGGCCTGAGCTTTGCCGTGACCCAGTTCTTCACCTCGAACTTCATCGGTCCGGAACTGCCGGACATCACCTCGGCGCTGGTCAGCCTGGTCTCGCTGACCCTGTTCCTGAAAGTCTGGCAACCCAAGCGTACCGCCGGCGTACAGATCGCCGGCGCCGCCGCGGGCGTGGTCAGCACCGCCAGTGTCGGCGGTTTCGGCCAACCGCGCAGCAGCCTCGCCTCACCCTACAGCCTGGGCCAGATCTTCAAGGCCTGGTCGCCGTTCCTGATCCTCACCGTACTGGTGACGATCTGGACCCTGAAGTCGTTCAAGGCACTGTTCGCCACTGGCGGCGCGATGTACGGCACGGTGTTCAACTTCGCCATCCCGCACCTGGACCAGTTGGTGATCAAGAGCGCGCCGATCGTCGCGACACCTACCGCGATTCCCGCCGTCTTCAAGCTCGACCCGATCGCGGCCACCGGCACGGCGATTTTCTTCTCCGCCCTGGTGTCGATGCTGATCCTGAAGATCACTATCAAAACTGGACTGACCACTTTTCGCGAAACCTTCTACGAGCTGCGCTGGCCGATCCTGTCCATCGGCATGGTGCTGGCCTTCGCCTTCGTCACCAACTACTCGGGCATGTCCTCGACCATGGCCCTGGTCCTGGCCGCGACCGGTACCGCGTTCCCATTCTTCTCGCCGTTCCTCGGCTGGCTGGGGGTATTCCTCACCGGCTCCGACACTTCGTCCAACGCCCTGTTCAGCTCGCTGCAAGCGACCACCGCGCACCAGATCGGCGTCAACGACATCCTGCTGGTGGCGGCCAATACCAGCGGCGGCGTCACCGGCAAGATGATCTCGCCACAATCGATCGCAGTGGCCTGCGCGGCCACCGGCCTGGTGGGCAAGGAGTCGGATCTGTTCCGCTTCACCCTCAAGCACAGCCTGTTCTTCGCCACGATTGTCGGCCTGATCACGCTGCTCCAGGCCTATATCTTCACCGGCATGCTGGTGCACTAAAGTGACCAGGACCGGGGGCCTGTCGAAGCCCCCGGCAACCGCTCCCTTTCAACCAACGCTGCGAGCCCCCATGATTATTTCCGCCGCTACCGATTACCGCGCAGCCGCCCAACGCAAGCTGCCACCGTTCCTGTTCCACTATGCCGACGGCGGCGCCTACGCCGAGCACACCCTGCGGCATAACGTCGAGGACCTGGCGAACATCGCCCTGCGTCAGCGCGTACTGAACAACATGTCCGAGCTGAGCCTGGAAACCCGCCTGTTCAATGAGACCCTGAGCATGCCGGTAGCCCTGGCGCCCGTCGGCCTGACCGGCATGTATGCCCGGCGCGGCGAGGTTCAGGCGGCTCGCGCGGCGGCGGCCAAGGGCATTCCCTTTACGATGTCGACCGTGTCGGTCTGTCCGATCGAGGAGGTGGCGCCCGCCATCGACCGGCCCATGTGGTTCCAGCTTTACGTGCTCAAGGACCGCGGCTTCATGCGCAATGCCCTGGAGCGCGCCAAGGCCGCGGGGGTCACCACCCTGGTCTTTACCGTGGACATGCCGGTGCCCGGTGCCCGCTACCGTGATGCGCATTCCGGGATGAGCGGCCCGAATGCGCCACTGCGGCGTGTCTGGCAAGCCATGACCCACCCACAGTGGGCCTGGGACGTGGGCCTGATGGGCAAGCCCCACGACCTCGGAAATATCTCGATGTATCGCGGCAACCCGACGGGCTTGGGCGACTACATCGGCTGGCTGGGCAACAACTTTGACCCGTCGATTTCCTGGAAGGACCTGGAGTGGATCCGCGAGTTCTGGGAGGGACCGATGGTCATCAAGGGCATTCTCGATCCGCAGGATGCCAGGGATGCAGTGAAGTTCGGTGCCGACGGCATCGTGGTCTCCAACCATGGCGGTCGCCAGCTCGACGGCGTGCTGTCCAGCGCCCGCGCGCTGCCGGCCATCGCCGATGCGGTGAAAGGCGACCTGAAGATCCTCGCCGACTCCGGCATCCGCAGCGGCCTGGACGTGGTACGTATGATCGCCCTGGGCGCGGACACCGTGCTGATCGGCCGTGCGTTCCTCTACGCCCTCGCCGTCGCTGGCGAAGCCGGGGTGAAGAACCTGCTGGACCTGTTCGAGAAGGAAATGCGCGTGGCCATGGTGCTCACCGGCGCCAAGTCCATCAGCGAGATCAACCGTGATTCGCTGGTTCGTGAACTGGGCGCCTGAACCTCGCACCCCTACGAATCACCGCCTGATTGAACGGGGCACGTCGCGCACCAGACGCCGCGCCCCCGTGAGGAGTTTGCATGAGCCTGCCCCAATCGTTCCTCCACGCGGTCGAACGCCTGATCCCCGGCGAGCGCCGTTTCGATGACCCGCTCTCGACCCTGGCCTTCGGCACCGACGCCAGCTTCTACCGGTTGATCCCCAAGCTGGTGATCCGCGTCGAATCCGAAGATGAGGTCGTCGCCCTGCTCAAGCTGGCGAGCCGCGACCAGGTCGCGGTGACCTTCCGTGCCGCCGGCACCAGCCTTTCAGGCCAGGCCATCAGCGACTCGGTGCTGATCGTGCTCGGCGACCAGTGGAACGCTCGAGAGATTCGCGATCAAGGCGCGCGAATCCGCCTGCAACCCGGCGTTATCGGTGCCCAGGCCAATGCCTGGCTGGCCCCGTTCGGACGCAAGATCGGCCCGGACCCGGCCTCGATCAACGCCTGCAAGATCGGCGGCATCGTCGCCAACAATGCCAGCGGCATGTGCTGCGGCACCGCGCAGAACACCTACCACACCCTCGCCGGAATGCGCCTGGTGCTGGCCGACGGCAGCCGCCTGGACACCGAGGATACGGCCAGCGTCGCGGCCTTTCGCCAGAGCCATGGCTCGCTGCTCCATCAACTTTCGGTATTAGCCCGGGAAACCCGAGCCAACAGCGAGTTGGCGGCAAAGATCCGACACAAGTACCGGCTGAAAAACACCACCGGCCTGTCCCTCAATGCCCTGGTGGATTTCGATGAACCGCTGGAGATCCTCAGCCACTTGCTGGTGGGCTCCGAGGGGACCCTCGGGTTTATCAGCGCGGTGACCTACGACACAGTGATCGACCACCCGAACAAGGCCTCGGCGCTGATCGTCTTCCCCGATGTGGAGACCTGCTGCACCGCCGTGACCGTATTGAAAAGCCAGCCGGTGTCCGCCGTCGAACTGCTCGACCGCCGCAGCCTGCGCTCGGTGCAGGACAAGCCGGGCATGCCGGCGTTCGTGCGTGAACTGTCCGACGGCGCCTGCGCTCTGCTGATCGAATCCCGCGCGGCCTCCTCGTCACTGCTGCAGGAGCAAAGGCGGCAGATCATGACGTCACTGGCGCCGTTCCCAGTGGAAAAGCAGGTCGACTTCACTGAAGACCCGACCGAAAACGCCCGACTCTGGGCGATCCGCAAGGATACCTTTCCCGCCGTCGGCGCCGTGCGCAAGACCGGCACCACAGTGATCATCGAAGACGTGACCTTCCCGGTCGAACAACTGGCCATCGGCGTCAACCGCCTGATCGCGCTGTTCGACAAACACCATTACGACGAAGCGATCCTGTTCGGCCATGCCCTGGAAGGCAACCTGCACTTCGTCTTTACCCAGGGCTTCAACAACGCCGCCGAAGTGTCCCGCTACCAGGCGTTCATGGATGACGTCGCGCATCTGGTGGCCGTCGAGTTCGGCGGCTCGCTCAAGGCCGAACACGGCACCGGGCGCAACATGGCGCCCTTTGTCGAACTGGAATGGGGCCAGGACGCCTACCAGTTGATGTGGGCCATCAAGCGCCTGCTCGACCCCCAGGGCATTCTCAACCCGGACGTGGTGCTCAGCGACGACCCGCAGATTCACCTCAAGCACCTCAAGCCGTTGCCGGCCGCCGATGAGATCGTCGACAAATGCATCGAGTGTGGCTTCTGCGAACCGGTCTGCCCGTCGAAGGGGCTGACCTTGAGCCCGCGCCAGCGGATCGTGATCTGGCGCGATATCCAGGCGAAAAAACGCGCTGGGGTCGACACCACTGAACTGGAGGCGGCCTATCAGTACCAGGGCATCGACACCTGTGCCGCGACCGGGCTCTGCGCACAACGCTGCCCGGTGGGCATCAATACCGGCGAGCTGGTGAAAAAGCTGCGGGGCGAGCACGCCAGCCACGGGAAAACCGTCGACTGGCTGGGCACGCATTTCGCCACGGTATTGCAAGGTGTGCGCTTTACCCTGCATGTTGCCAATGGCGCGCGCATGCTGCTCGGGGCGCCGCGCCTGGCGAAGCTGTCATCGGGCCTGACACGTTTGTCCAAGGGCCGCGTGCCGCAATGGACCAGCGCCATGCCGCAGCCAGAGCGCGTGGTGCGCTTCAGCCCGGCGGTCAGCGACGAGCGACCACGGGTGGTCTATCTGGCGGCGTGCGTATCGCGGGTGATGGGTCCGGCGGCGGGTGACAAGGAGCAGATGTCGCTGCTGGACAAGACCCGTGGCCTGTTGGAAAAAGCCGGTTACCAGGTGGTGTTCCCGGACAACACCGACCAGCTTTGCTGCGGCCAACCGTTCGCCTCCAAGGGCTACGCCGAGCAGGCCGAGCACAAACGCCAGGAGCTGATCGGCGCACTGCTGCACGCCAGCCGTGGCGGCCTCGACCCGATCTACTGCGACACCAGCCCGTGCACCTTGCGATTGGTGCAAGACCTGGGCGATACCCGCCTCGACCTCTACGACCCGGTGCGTTTCATTCGCACGCATTTAGTGGAGCGGCTGGAATTCACGCCACAGGACGCGCCGATTGCGGTGCACGTGACCTGCAGCACCCAGCACCTGGGCGAAAGCCAGGCGCTGATCGACCTGGCGCGGCGTTGCAGCCATAACGTGGTGATTCCGGAAGGCATTCACTGCTGTGGTTTTGCCGGCGACAAGGGCTTCACCACTCCGGAACTGAATGCCCACTCGCTGCGGACCTTGAAGGACGCCGTGCAGTATTGCGAAGAAGGGATCTCCACCAGTCGCACCTGCGAGATCGGCTTGAGCCTGCATGGCGGGATCGACTACCACGGGCTGGTGTACCTGGTGGATCGGGTGACCCGGGCCAAGTCGGCACACGGATAAAAATAGAACCTTGGCCAGCGGCGGTAGTCCATAGAGCGAGTCCCGCGAGCGCGGGACGTCCCCCTACTCGACAGTCCGCTCTGATCACCAATGAAATCGGGTCACTCAGTTCAAGGAGATACACATGAAGCGTTCCGTGCTGCTGGGCCTGTTTGTCAGCACTTGCGTCATCGCCGCCCCGGTGTTTGCCTCGGCCGAGAAGGACCTTTGCGCGATGAACCTGCAGAGCCTCAACAGTGCCAAGACCCAGTTGGACTCCAACCGGCAGGCCAACCTCGAGACCAGCATCCAGCAGGCCAAGGCCGCCGCGGATAGAAACACCAACGACAGCGCCAGGGAGTGCGTCGCCATCACCGAGCGGGCGCTCCAGGAAATCCGCAACAGCCCCAAAGCCGGCCAGTAAAGCGGGTCAGCATCGGGATGGCCTTGCGAGCCAGATTGGCGTACACTGTGCATGCCTGCTGGTTACGTACAGCAGGCACGGGGCCGTTTAGGATTCGACGCCGGTCGCGAAACTCTAGGTGCATGCCGAGTTGGTAACAGAACTCGTAAATCCACTGTTGCAACTACTTATAGTTGCCAATGACGACCATTACGGGGAACAAGCTCTCGCTGCGTAAGCGGCGCTAGCCTTCCTCCTGGCTACTTCGGTGCCAGCAATCATCAGGGGATGTCTGTAAACCCAAAATGATTGTCATATAGAACAGAATCGCCGTGCAGTACGTTGTGGACGAATCGGCTAAAACTTACACAACTCGCCCAAAGCACCCTGCCCGTCGGGTCGCTGCGGGTTAACTTAATAGACACGGCTACGCATGTAGTACCGACAGCGGAGTACTGGCGGACGGGGGTTCAAATCCCCCCGGCTCCACCACTTCATCATCTAAAGACGTCCACGGACGTCTTTTTTTGTGCCTGAAATCCAGTGAATACCGGGATTTCAGCGCTTATGGGGGCTTTGCCGGGTTTCTGAGTTCCAGGCGCTTTGGTATCCCAAGTGGTATCCCGGACTGCCAAATGCTATTTTCAGGATACCAAAACGGTGCTGGAGGTAGCCCCCATGCCTACTAACGCAACCCGCCTCTCCGATCGCCAGCTCAAGGCAGTCAAGGCAACTGGTAAAGACTTCGTCCTCAGCGACGGCGATGGCTTACAGCTTCGAGTACGCGCGAGCGGCTCAATGATGTGGAATTTCAATTACCGCGAGCCGTTGACCAGAAGCCGTATCAACATGGCGCTTGGTCCATACCCCAACCTCTAAGAAAGCCGCAGAGGCACGTGGGTTGCTCGCTTTTGGCACTGATCCCAAAACCCAGCGTGATGAGGTAAGGCAAACCAAACTCGCTGAGACTGAACACACTTTCGAGAAGGTGGCCACTGCTTGGTTCGAGCTGAAGAAAGACTCCGTAAAATGAAGCAGAATACTTTGCGCTCCATTAAGCCGAAGCGTGGCAGCCTGCCGTAGCTTAATCGCGGTATTTTCAGGGGAAAGAGAAGCTGTATCTATTGTGTGGGGCTTGGGTAAGCCAAATGCGCCGTCGACTGTCTTGAACGTTCTTCTCGACAATGCCCTTTTCCCAGCCAGAGGCTACGTTGCAGAAGTCCGGATCGAACAGGTAGTGCGCGCCTGTAGAACCAACTGACTGCTTCCATCTTCTTGCCACAGTTTCGGCAGTTCACCCGGCGTAGCAGCACTTTTAACTGAACGCTGTGGCCCAGGATCGGCAAGTCACGAATTGATCGTTCGCAATACTCATGAATGGTCGTGCACGGCTGGAGGCAAGCTCCTCAAGTGGGTCATTGGGTAGCAATAGGAGTCAGTGTGATTTGAAGCGTGTCACCGTCAGGTTTGATGGTGATAATAGAAAAGCCCGCCCAAAAGGGAAGAAACGTATTAATATCGTGCCTAAGAACGCCGGTTTTTTAGATGTGTTTGCTCACACGAACATCATCCATCAAATCGGTGTTCTTGTTTCTGTGTTTCCCGGGATTCCGTGAAGAACCCAATGTTTTCCCGTCGCGGTCAGGCTACCCTTGCCTAGGGCCAGTAATCCCAATACCGATCACTGGCCCGACCAGTCAACCAAGCCATGACAACACCACCCTGCGTCATCAGTGTGTCCGAAAGTAATTTTCGGTGCAGATAGAGCGTAACAAAGTCAATTCAAGGAGAATGACAGTGAAATGGATGGATGATCTGCTGGACACGATCGACAATGCCCGAACCGAAGCTGAATTGTTGGCCCGGATCGTAAGCACTGCGAGACACCTAGGGTTCGACTATTGCGCCTATGGGATCCGAATCCCCATACCCGTCACCCGCCCCAAGGTCGTGATGAGCAACAATTTTCTGCCTTCGTGGCGACAACGCTATGTCCAATGCGAATACATGGCCGTGGACCCGACGGTACAACACTGCACGAAATCGACGACACCGATTGTCTGGGACGAGCAAATGACCCAGCAAAGCCCGCAGATGTGGGAGGAGGCCCACGCCGCCGGACTAGTCCACGGTTGGGCGCAATCCTGTCTGGACGGCCGCGGCAGCGGCGGCATGCTGACACTGGCGCGCCCCAGCGACCCTATTACTACCCAAGAGCTTGCCGCCAATCAAAAATACATGCGGTTTTTGGTGCATGTCGCCCATCAGGGTTTCTTGCGCGTGCTGACACCGCACTGGCAATTACCGCAGGAAAAATCGCTGTCGCGGCGCGAATGTGAAGTCCTTAAGTGGGCAGCCGACGGCAAGACCGCCTACGAGATCGGTTTGATCCTCTCGCTATCGCGGGAAACCATCAAATTTCACCTGCGCAATGCAGGCTCGAAACTGGGCGTCCATAACTGCACCGCTACCGTAGTGCGCGCAACTTCACTGGGCTTGCTCACCTGACACACCACTCATTTCCGCACCTCTGAAGCGTTAACATCGCTGAGTGATAACAACAATAATAATACTCGCATCTTGACGACACACCTGCCCAAAAGAGCAGTACCTAAGCATTCGATTATTCTGCCGAATGCCCCCTCGATTATTTGCCGAGGGTTCCTCATGTATATGACCACGGGTACGCGCCTTACCTTACCGATAGAACTGTGGCAGGCCCTGCTGCAATACCGCTATCGCGTATTTGTCGAGAAGCTTGGATGGCATCTGGAGTGTGCGATCGGTGAGGAATTGGATCAATTCGATCGCGACGACACGGTATATGTGATCGCCCATCAAGGCCCGCGCATCGTCGGCGTAGCGCGGCTGCTGCCCACGCACAAGCCCTATCTGCTGGGAGAAGTGTTTCCCCAGGTGATCGGCGGCCAGGCACTCCCCCATTCCGCGGACATCTGGGAAATCTCCCGTTTTGCCGCCGTCGACCTGCAACAACGGACCTTCACTGGCCATTCACTGTCATCGCCGAACGCCGTGGCGCTACTGCACGAAGTGCTCAAGGTCGCGGCTCTCCACGGGGTTCGCCAATTGATCACGGTATCTCCGCCGGGGATTGCCCGATTGTTGCGCAAAGCGGGCTTCGACGCTCATTGCGACGACAAACTGACCGTGATCGACGGGCACAAGATCATGGCCAACTGGATCAGGGTACCGCCCAGCCTTGTTGATCGAGAAGTGGCCTGAAGCACTACGAGTGGCCTGCCGCTGCCGGCAAGTTGGCCAAACCGCCTCCCCAAAAGGTTAGGTTACAACTTCAGGCACCTGCTCTTAAATAGTGCTGCATCGGCATTCCAACCGACTTATTTATATAAAGGACACGCGCCCTACGTGAAAAAAGTCATTGTTATTTCTGGCCATCCTGACCTCTCGGTTTCCCGCGTCAATATCGCGATCATGAGCAAGATCAGCCATCGTGGCGTCAAGGTCCATAGCCTGGCCAGCGCGGTAACGCCCACCGGGTTCGATATTCGTGCAGAGCAGGCGTTGCTCGATGCCCATGACCGCATCGTGTTGCTGTTTCCGCTGTATTGGTATTCCTGCCCGGCAATCATGAAGCAGTGGATCGACGAAGTGTTCACCCCCGGCTATGCCTACGCACGCGGCGGCGACAAGCTCAAGAACAAGGAGTTCATGATCATCACCACGGTGGGTGCACCATCCACAGGCTACCGCGCTGGCGGGTTCAACCGTTACACACTGGATGAATTGCTCAGGCCTTTGCAGCAGACGGTGGCGTACGTCAAAGGTATCTACCTGCCTGTCGTCGGGATCTACGAATCGGTATTCATCGATGACGAGTCAATCGACGTCACCTCTCAGAATGTCGCCGAACAGGTCATTGAGGACCAGGCATCCGCCGACCAGCTCTACGAAAACATGCTGTTGCAGGCCGAGCAGGCGCAAATCGCCCTGCTGCAATAAGGTGTCATCAATCATGAAGACGCCAAACGACCAGATCCCACCGTGCGCCAGCCTGGTGGCCGCGCACCATGAGCTGGGTTTTCTGCATTCGGCCAGCGCGATCATCGACACCGAATCCACGGTATTCGAACTGTACTGCCTGATGACGGCCGCGACGCCCGCCTGGCTCAAAGGCGCGTTCAGGCTGCGCGACAGCATCTCGCAGCACTTTCACGTCGAGAGGATCGGCGGGTTCTCGGGCGTCACACCACAGTGCGTCCCGGCGGTCGGCGAAAAGCTCGATTTCTTCACCATCGAGGCCATCAGCGCACAGAAGCTGGTACTGACCTCACGCGATACCCATCTGGCGGTCATGGTCTCGATCGATGCAACACTCACGCAACCGCGTTGCCTGCATATCACCACCTCCGTCAAGACCTTCAATACTTTCGGCCGCCTGTACATGCTGCCGGTGGCGCCGGTACATGGGGTCATCATCAAGCTTTTGCTGTCCCATCTCCCCCTACATTCCCCAACTCGCTCACTTGGAGATCGCAACTCATGAACAGCGCAGACTCGATTGACCCTCATCTGTTGCACAAAGACACACCCAAGGATGTTCTGATCGCTCGACCAAGGCTGATTCTGCCCAGTTTTCTCAGCGCTCCGATCGGTGCCGAAATACTGGCTGGCAACGCGCAGGATCAGGCTCTGTTCAAGGAGCTGTACCGTGCGCAAGATGGCCAGTATGTGCTGCGCTATCTGCCCTTGACCATCAGCGCGGAACAGGCGGGCACACTCTCCACCTTCGAGATCCGCCTGACCGATTTCTATACCGAGTGCGGCGACCACTTCATCCTCACGGCTGAATTCATCCCCCAGCAGGCCCAACGCTACCTGGCCCAGCATTTTCAGGGCGGTGATGCCGAGATACCGTCCGACCAGGTATTACGCATGATCGAATGCCTTGAAGCGCTCGCGCAGTGGGATAAGGCCAGGCAGGGGTCTTATCTGTTGATCAACGACACCAAGAATTACTACTTCTACAACAAGCAGCACGAACATGTGCCGGGCCTGATGTTGATCGAAGTGGCCAGGCAAGCCATGTACCACTATGTCTACAACTACTTGGGACACCAGCGTGGCGCAGTTTCCATTTCCATCGAAGACTTGCGCATTTCCTTCAATGCCTACACCGAATCGGCCTATGAAGTCGAAATCGTGGTGCAGCAGGCCAAGGGCCTCAAGCGATCACAACCCAAGTCCATCGACAAGTGCGCGAACTTCTATCAGAACGGTCGGCTGGTGTCGCGTCTTTGGCTGCAAGGCGCAGTGATCAAGTTACCGCTGTTCAAACGCATGCGCTCGTTGAACTACCCTCAGGATCATTGGTTTGCCCCTTCCGATCGCTTGCCCAAGAATATCCTCGTGCATCACGCCGATAGCGTGTTGCACGCCAGGCTGAGCCTGCTCTCGGTACTGGGAGTGCTGGTGACTCATCAAGCCGGGGCCATCGATTGGAGCACGGTCAGTACCGTATCGCTCTACATAGAAGGGGGTGGTTTCCTCAGCCTGCCAGTCGCTTCGATCTGCTCCACCAGCGAATCCGATCAGCGGGTGCTGGTGTTCGGCAAGCTGTCCAAGGACCAGGCCAGCGAGCTCCGTGAAACGATCAAGTGCCACTGCTTCTTTGCCGGGCAGATGCAATGGGCCGCTGCCTCTTCGCCTGCCCCTCTCGCCCACGAGCAAATCGTGGCATGAGGATCGTGCGCCCATGAGCTATGAGATGTCACAACGCCCACTGGTGATCGGTCAGAGCGTTTCGCTGAAAAACCGGTTGTATTTCGCCCCGATGGGCATCGACCTGGCCACCTCGGACGGTTCGCTGTCCGAAGAAATGCTCACTTTCTATCAACATGTGATCGATGGTGGCTGCGCCATGGTGGTGCTGGGCAACTCCTCCATAGCGCCCTCCACGCGTCTGCATGCGCGTGGCCTGTGCCTGCACAGCGATGCCAACATGGAAAAGCTCGCGCCGCTGGTGGAGTACGGCCACCAGCGGGACTGTCCGGTGGTGGTGCAACTTCAGCATTACGGAGCCCAAGGTGGCACGCAGATCAGCGGCCAACCGCTGCTTTGCCCAAGCCGCAGTGCGTTATCCGGCAGCAGCGGTGCCGATCTATTGGTAGAGATGAGTGTCGAGGACATCGACGCTGTCTGCGATCAGTTTGCCCAAGCGGCTCTGCGTGCCAGACAGGCCGGCGCCAGGATGGTCCAGCTCCAGGCATCCAACGGCTATCTGCTGAGCAGTTTTCTGTCGCCCTGGACCAACCATCGCCGTGACGCCTATGGCGGCAGCCCGCTCAAGCGAGCGCGGTTCCTGTTGGAAGTCATCGACCGCATTCACAGGGTTACCGCTGGAGACCTGGAAGTTTCCGTGCGCCTGGGCATCGATGATTGTCTGGGCGCGAACGGGCAGCAACCGGAACTGCTCGAGGACGTCGTGGCGGCCCTGTCGGACGCCGGGACGTCGGCAATCATGTGCTCGATCACCATCAAGGAAACCTTCCGCTACATGCTTTCTGCCCATCCGACGATTCAGCGACAGTTCGTCGAAGGGGTACGCCTGATCAAGTCGTTCACCTCCCTCCCGGTCGGCTATGCCGGTTTCATTGGCTCCCTGCAGGAGGCAGAAGATCAACTGCGGCTTGGTCACTGCGATCTGATCGGCATGAGCCGAGCCCTTTTTGCCGATAACGACCTGATCAGCAAGTCACTCTCCGGTCATGAAGATCAGGTCCAGCAATGCCGGTTTGACGGTAACTGCTTTCGGGACAAGAGCAATCCGCAACTCGAGCGGGTGTATTGCTGTGTGAATGAGCATTACAAGCGTCCCGCTCACATCCATTACGGGAATCAATAACATGGAATTTCAAGACAAGAACATCGTCATCACCGGCGGTGCAAGCGGCATCGGCCTGGCGGTGGCAAAGCAACTGGCCGGAGCAGGCGCGCGGCTGTTCCTCATGAGCAGGAACCAGCAAAAGGCCGCCGCCGCTCTGGAGATACTAGGTGCTTCGGCGCAGTTCATCTTTTGCGATGTAGCGTCGGAAACTTCAGTAGCCGAGGCATTCGCGACGGTGGCCGGCGAGGTTGATCGCTTGCACTACGCAATCAACAATGCAGGCATTACCGCCCCCTACGCGCCGATCGCGACAGTTCAACCGCAGGACTGGAACAGGGTCATCCACACCAACCTGAACGGCCCCCTTTACTGCCTGCAAAAAGAACTGGCATTGATCAGCCAGTACCCCGATGGAGCGATCGTCAATGTGTCCTCGTGCGCTGGCGTGATGCCTATGGCCAATCAGGCGGCCTACGTCGCCAGCAAGACAGCGCTCAATGCCTTGACGCAGGTCGCCGCCATGGAGAATGCCTGCGACAGCGAATCCCGCTTTGCCGTGCGCGTCAACGCCGTAGCGCCCGGGCCGACACTGGGAGGTATGAACTCTCCGGAACGGCTGGCTGCCCATCCGGAAAACACCCAGCGCAAGCGTGACGTGACGGCCATGAAGCGCTTTGCCCTGCCAGAGGAAATCGCCGACGCGATCGTGTTTTTGCTGAGCAAGAGATCCAGCTACATCACCGGCACGGTGCTCAGCGCCGATGGTGGCTATCACATCGGCAAATTCTAGGGGCAATCATGGCTAGCATATTGATCACCGGTGTAAGCACCGGTATCGGCAACGCTCTGGCACGCTATCACCTGGCCAGGGGCGACGAGGTGCTCGCGGTGTCACGAAATCCTGCGGCCAATATCCCGCCACAGGAGCACTTCCACTTCCTGCGGTGCGATTTGACCGATATCGAGCGCGCACCGGCAATCTTGCAGGCGTTGCTATCGCGCACCCCTACCCCGGTAGAGACCGTCTACCTGAATGCGGGAAGGTTCGGCAGCGCACCCCAACTGGCCACGCAGACCTCGATGCAGGAGTTCAATAGCGTCTTGGCGCTCAACCTGGGCGCCGTGAAAATGGTCCTGGACATCATGCTGAGTGCGACGCAGCCCCCCAGTACCGTGGTCTTCTCATCATCGATTTCGGCACTGCGCCAACGTGCCGGGATGCTCTCATATTCGGTATCCAAGGCGGCGTTGAACGCTCTGGCAAAAATCTATCAATTGGAAAATCCACACACATTCTTTGCAGTTCTGGGGCTCTGCAACGTCCAGACGACTGTGGCGCGGACCATCATGGCGGCGGATGAACGTTTCAGCGATCTTGTCGCGCTGCGGCAACGAGCGGCAGTTCCCGGCTACATCGTCGACGCCGAGTCCCGCGCTGGGCATATCGTCCAAGTCTTGGCCGAGCGCCATCGTAACGGACTGAAATCGGGGGAGTTCCAAGAAATTCGCGACTTGTTGAACCAGCCACTCCAGGAGGAGACTCGCAATGACCCAATCCACACATGAGAAAATCATACGCGTCGGCGCTGTATACGACATTCTTGCAATGGCTCCATTCGCCTTGCCGATGGTGTCCGTCTGGGCCTATTCACTGATCCAATGGCTCGATCATCAACTGGGCTTCGACAGCCGCTTCTCGACGCTCGACCCCACGGCCATGTTCCTGCTCAACATCGGCGCCTGGGCATACCTTGTGTGGGGCTTTGTGCGTTGGCGAGCCCCCACGCGCGAACACGCCCGTCTCAGCGCCTTGCTGCGCGTGATCGTAGTGGTACTGCAGGTATTGGCCGTCAGCGGTGGCGCTTCGCCTTTCTTACTGGTGCTGGGTGCCGTTCAACTGGTGTTGGCGGTACTGGAGTTTTCCCACAGATTATTCGAGCGCAACGTCGCCAAACCCACCCGACAAGGAGCCCGCTCTTACTGATCCCGTCGGGCACCGATTGCGGGCAATGGAACGGTAGAATATCTTGCCGATGATACTTATCATTACTAAGTATCTCCTTTTGGTAATGACCATGCCCTCCTCGGTGCCCGACTCCGCACAGACCGTCCAGCAACTCTACGGCGCCCCTTACAGCTGGCTGCACGGTTGAAGTCAACGGCTCGCACCGTGGTCATCACCAGTTCCTGGCCAAGGCGTTGGTCTACCTGATGCCCGAGGGTACGCAACCAACCAAAATGCGCGACTGGCGCACAGCTTCATATGGGAGACCTGGATGCGTCGGAAGAGGCCGCCGATCAGCAATCGATTCACGCCTTTGCGCCAGCACAATGCGGCGCTTTGCACATTTTGAGGTTTGGCTGGCTATTCCGAACAAGGCTCGTGCACCGAAGATGAACTATCCGCCGCTACGCATCGTGTGCTTCTCGGGCGCCGCGCTGACCGATGGGATTGAAGAGCACCAGATCGATGGCGTGACCGTGAGACCAAGCAGGATCGCATCAAAACTCGCAACCCCGACTCATCCATCGAACTTGACCAAGTCCTTGAAGATCAGTTGACCCCAGCTATTTCCGCGCGCCTGCACAAGCAGCCCACCTTCCGAAAGTCCACCCAGTTTGATCGGCGAGAACCCGAGCTGTTCCGCAAGCGTACCTACCTGCGCGGCGGCGCCATCATCGTCGCTCGCCAGGAACACGACTCTCCTGCCACCCTTTACAGCCGGATCCTGGTCAAGGACGCTAGCGACCAGGTGGTTGAAGCCCCTGACCAGTCTTGCACCCGTGAAAGCCTGCGCGACGACCTTGGAAGAAGGCTGACCTCCCAGCGCCTCAGGGGACACGCCGTAGGCATTGGTCACATCGATGATGGTCTTGCCCTTCCAAGTCGGCAGCGCCTTCGCGACATCCCGGTGCGACTCGTAACGGACAGCCAAAAAGATGATGTCCGCCTTGACCGCTTCCGCCAGTGTATTGGGAATAATCTCGGATCCGATAGCGGCCGCGGCGGATGCAAAGCTTTCCGGGTCACGCGTGGTGGCAACGGATACTTCGATACCCTTGCGGGCAAACGCCTTGGCCAGGGCCTGGCCGAGTTTGCCGAAGCCGATAATTGCGTAGCTCATATATTCTCCTTGGGTTCAGCACGCCCTACGGTGCTCCGAATATTCGAATGGAGCGCCCGCTCGGGCGTGACGCGTCAGAGTTGCGCCAGGCCGCCGTCAACGGCGAGCTCGCTGGCGGTCATAAAGCTGCTGTCCGACGATGCGAGAAAGGCCGCCGCCGCTCCGATCTCCGCCGGATCGGCCATGCGCTGCAACGGAGTCATCGCGGCGAAAACCTTCATGCCCTCCTCGCCCAACGCCTCCTTCGCGAGATCGGTCGCCGTCGGCCCGGGCGACAGCACGTTTACTCGAATGCCCGTACCCTTCAGGTCCTCCGCCCAGGTCCGTGCGAGGTTGCGCACTGCCGCCTTGCTCGCGCTGTAGACACTGAATGCCGGAGCGCCCGTGGTGCCGGCGCTCGATCCGGTCAGGATGATCGAGCCGCCCGGGCCCATCAGCGGCAGCGCCTTCTGGACCGTGAAGATCGTGCCCTTCACATTGGTGTCGAAGGTTTCGTCAATGTGCTCGGCGCTGATCTTGCCGAGCGCAAGCTGGCTTCCCGCCCCGGCATTGGCGAAGACGATGTCGAGGGTTCCGCGCTCGGCTTTCACCGCCGCGTAGAGTCGATCGAGGTCGTCCAGATCGGAGACCGAGCCCTTCACCGCACGGGCATTGGGCCCGAGCTCGGCCACAGCGAAGTCGAGCGCGTCCTGCCGACGGCCGAAGATAAAGACGAAGGCGCCCTCTTCGATGAAGCGCTTTGCCGCTGCGCGGCCGATGCCGGTAGCACCACCGGTGATCACAGCGGTCTTTCCATTCAGTCTGGTCATGTCGTGCATCCTTCGTAGGAGTTCTACGCAAGCAGGAAACTGCTTGCTTGAAGACAAGGATGCGGTCCTGATAACCTAAGGACAAGTATGCACCTTTTGGTAAGTATCAAAAAATGACGACGACTTCTGAAATCTGCGATACCGGTTGTGGGCTGAACGCCACGCTGCGCATCATCTCGGGCAAGTGGAAACCGCTGGTCCTGTTTTTTCTGCGCGATGGCCCGAAGCGCTACGGCGAGCTCAAGCGTTTGATCCCGGGCGTCAGCGACAAGGTGCTGATCCAGCAATTGAAGGATCTGGAAGCCGACCGCGTGCTGGCGCGGACCGACTACAAGGAGGTGCCGCCACGTGTGGACTACGCGCTGACCCCGCTCGGTCGCAGCCTGGCTGAGGCGATCGTCCCGCTGTGCACCTGGGGGACCGAGAACGCGGCGGAAATGGCAGGCATCTTCGCCAAGCGCGACGCTTTGCCCTAAGCAGGAGGCTGAAGAACCGCTGAGTCGCCGCACCTTGTTGCCGATGGTGTGGGCATATCTATCGGGCGCGCTCGCCGCCTTGCTCATTCCGCGCTTTCAGGAAAGATGCCGCCGACTCCAGCAAACCGGCGGACCGCTCATAGGGGTCAATCTTACGTTCAGTGAAAGGTTCGTCCTTCCTACGATCGACTGACCGGGGGAAACGTGACGCAGCGCGACTGACTTGCCATGGCGCTATCCGAGGGTTTCCCGCAAAATACGCCCTCCCGGATTTTGAGTGACCTCATCATGCATCGAATCGGATTCTTCGTTTGCCATGGCCATGATGCTCTTGATCTTGCCGGCCCCCTTTCGGCGTTCAATCAGGTGGTCACCGCCGCTGGCCATACCCCCTATGATCTCCAGGTCATCTCGCAGGCGGGAGGATCAGTGCTGGGCAATGCCGGCCTTCCGATCGAGACCCAGCCGGCGGCAGGCAGGCGCAGGTTTGACACCATCCTGTTCATTGGTGGCGATATCGAGCCGATGCGGACAGCGGAAAACATCGCCGCCGCCAAGAAACTGGGGGCCAAGGCCTCGCGGGTGGGAAGCGTGTGTACGGGAGCGTTTCTGCTGGCGGAAACCGGCCTGCTGGACGGACGCCGGGCCACGACGCACTGGCTGTACGCCGCTCAATTGCAGTCGCGCTTCCCTGGCATCAAAGTCGGGGGGAACAGTATTTATATAGCGGACGGACATATCTGGACATCCGCGGGCATCGCCGCCGGCATCGACCTGGCGCTCGCCATGATCGAACGGGATATGGGCACGGAAGTCGCGCGGGATACCGCCAGGCTGCTGGTCGTGCCCTATCGTCGACCAGGCGGTCAGTCGCAATTCTCCGCCATGTCACAAATGGAGCCGGAGTCGGATCGCATCCGCATTGCGCTGAATTTTGCCCGGGAACATCTGGCTGAAGCGCTACCTGTCGAGCGACTCGCCGAGGCCGCCAGATTGAGCCTGCGACAATTCGGACGAGCCTTTCGCCGGGAAACGGGTGAAACGCCCGCCAAGGCGGTCGAGCGCTTGCGCGTTGAAGCGGCGTGCCTGCGCCTGCGCGATGGTAGTGAACCGATCGAACAGATTGCCCTGGCGGTGGGGTTCACCGATCCGGAACGGATGCGCCGGGCCTTCGTCAAACTGCATGGACATCCGCCGCAATCGGTCCGCCGCGAGAGCAGATTGAACGGTGAACGCGGATAGATCGACGCCCCATCAGCACGCGTAGCGCAGTCAGTGGCCACCCGGGCCACTGCGGTCAGACCCGGGCGCTCAACGAGCGTCAGGTTTCAGCGGACCGTAATCACTCCACATGTCGCGGTGCAGCTTCCAGACGCCCCCCTGCTTCAGGAAGATCAGGATCTGTTTACCGCGAAACTTGAGCGCTCCACTGTGATCACGGACCTCGGCATCCGAAACCTCGGTAACCGCCTGATCGTCACCGTAGAACTCGTAATTGCTGAAAGATACGCTGCCAGGCGCAGATCCGGCATAGCCCTTGGCGAAGTATTCGGTGATCGCGCGGGCTCCGCTGACTCTGTCGCCCCCGGGCGGCAAGAGAGCGCCATCTGCCGTATAGAAGCGACCTATCGCCTCATAGTCACCTCGCGCGAAGGCCTGCGCCCATCGTGCATTCTCGGCCTTGATAGCCGCTTCGGGCAGATGCTGCGGGTCACCGGCAGTGGCCGGCAGGGTAAAGGCGAAAAAGGAGAAGCCGACTGCAAGGGCAGCCGCGAAAAGACGGATCTGTCGCATCTGATAATTTCCGATATTGACTTGAATGGAAGAGGGCTGCACCCGATTGGGCAGGTGCAGCCAACATGGCCTGCCGGCGTTTCAGCGAACGCCGGGTATGCGAGCGAGCCCCCTGGACGCGCCGGGCAGTTCCTTGTCGACCATCGCGATGACTTCTGGCCGAGCGTCCCTGGGATGACCGGAATGGAACGGCGGAGCGGGGTCATATTCGATCACGAGTTGCGTGAATTCGGCGGCCTGTTGACCGCGCAGCTTCGCGGCAACACGAAGCGCGAAGTCGATGCCCGCCGTCACGCCGCCGCCGCTCATGAACCGGCCGTTGTCGTCCTCTACGAAGCGATCCGGAACAGCGATAGCTCCGTACTCAGTCAGCTTGTTGACGAAGGCCCAATGGCAGGCGCTGCGCTTGCCCTTGAGAATACCCGTGGCGGCGAGCACGAGCGATCCATTGCAGACCGACGTAATATGCTTGGCACTTTCAGCCAGGCGCCGGATCTGTGCCTGGTACTCCGGCCGCATCGGCGCCGACAAGTCAGAACCGCCAGGGACCAGGAGCAGGTCAGTCCTCTCAATGTCGGCCAGTCGCTCAGTGTTGCCATACACGACCCCGAATTCGAGGGTCACGTTGCCACCATTGAGGCTCGCATAACGAACCTTGGTATTCGGTAACCGGTGAAAAATCTCGCTGGGACCGGCGAAATCTAGCAGCGTGCCGCCGTCGTAATTCACGATCAAAATATTCAGCGGTTCGTTCGCGGCCAGTTCTCCACCGCTGCCGGCCTGCGCGAACGCGGGAGCGGCACGGCCAAGCAGGGCTCCACCGCCGAGGATGGAGCCGAGGGTGACGATGCCGCCGAACTTGAGCACATCGCGGCGGGAACTCCCCGTACTGAGTGGACGCTCGCCGGCGGCGTTGTTTTCGCTATTGTCGGTCACGATAATTTCTCCTTTAAAGTTGCGAGGCTCCGCCATCGACCACCAGTTCGGTGCCGACCACATAGGAGGATTCGTCGCTGGCGAGATAGAGCGCCGCATACGCAATGTCCTCGGCCTTGCCCATGTGACCCACCGGAACCGCCTGGGCGAACTCGGCCTTACGCTCGCGAACCCACTCAGCGGACATACCCCACTTGCTGATCAGGGGCGTGTCCATCGCGCCGGGCGCAATCGCGTTGAAGCGGATTTTCCGGTCAAGGAACTCGTATGACCAACTGCGCGCCAGTGATCGCACGGCCGCCTTCGCCGCTGCGGTCAAGGAGATGCCATGCTTGCCGGTCTGCGCGACGAAGGATGTGTTGAGAATGACCGAAGCGCCCTCGCGCAAGTCCGGCAGCACCGCCTGAAGCGTGACCACCACACCCTTGACGTTGATGTCCATGATCTCGTCATAGAGGTCATCGTCGATGTCGTTGAGTGCCGACGGGAATGCTCGACCGGCGTTGGCAAACACGACATCCAGAGCGCCGAACCGCTCTTTCACCTCGGCGGCAATCGCCCGCATATCCTTGAGCGAACGCACGTCGCCCTGGAGCACCAGCGCGGTCTCGCCCAGCTCGGCCTGCACGCGCTCAAATACAGCAACATCGCGACCGGTAACCGCGACCCGCGCGCCTTCTGCAATGAAGAGCCTGGCGGTGGCGAGCCCGATACCACTGGTACCGCCGGTGATCAAAACCGATTTGTTCTTGAGCCTCATCTTCTGTCCCCTTCTCTGCCTCGTGATTGGTCAAGCCGAAAGGTCACGGCGTCATCACGGTTATGCGCATGTCTGCGCTCGATTTCCTGGGCAAATTATGGAAACAGCTTCTTTATGGCGTAAAGGTCGTATAACCCTCAAAAAACGCCACAGTGACGGCATGCGATGAGTGTGAAATCGCCTTGCTGCGGGAGCCCTTGAACCCTGAGTCGGCCAAGGCGATGAAAGCATTGTTGCAACGCTTGCACACCGTAGTGTCGAGGCTGAGTGAGGGGGAGTTGTATCCCAAGGACCAGCGCCTTGCGCGGACAGGCGATCGGTTATCAGATCGAGTTCAAATGGGTGTTACAGTGGCGTGTAATTGCGAAAGATATTCCAGTTTTCATTCCGCATTAAAAATCAATATTAACCATTAAATTCAATCGGTTAAGGAAGACATGCCACAAGAAAGGCTCGACCTGTTACGACTTCCAAAACCCATCCGGGACCCCGTCAGCGACCTGGTGCGGGCCTTCAATGCCGCCAGCACCATTGCGGACGTGGAGGCTGAAAGGGCCATTCAGATTGAATGGATCGGCGGCCTGGAAAGTGCCAAGCGCTTGCGGCCAGCCGATATCGAAGCGCTCTACATCATCTTTGACGATGCCGTGGAGGCGAAGCTGGCGCAGTTGCAATGAATTTTAATCGCAGCGGACGGAACGGCCGTGCCTGGCCCGCCCCTGATGCTACCTTGAAAGCGGTCTACAATGGGCTCTGCTCTAAAAGCATTTGCGTTACTTACATCCATAGCACGAAGGTCGCCGTAACTGGTTAAGCAAGCTGCAATCAGCTTTTGGAATACTCAACGAATTTCGCTAATGACCACATACCAGCATGGAGATAGGTTATGCCATATGCGGGAATCACGCCTCAAGAATTTTCTGCCACATGTAGTGGGTTGACGTTTCAGTCGCAAGATTACAGCTGCTGGGCCGCGTGTATGTCTGTACTGATGCGCATTAATGGCTTTAATGTCACAGAGCAAACCATCATTAACTATTTTCCGGGATATGCTAAAAAGGACGGCATTGATGCATCCCAATGGAAGACATTAATTCAAAAGATGAACAGTGATTACTTCTCTCATACCTCTTTTGATCACCATGTTCTGATTCCTTCGACTAATTCACCCTCATCGTCATCATTGCAATCGTCACCAGCAGTGCCAGTGCCAACGCCAGTATCGGGGCCTTCATCGTCATCATGGCAATCGTCACCAGCAGTGCCAACGCCAACGCCAGTGTCGGGGCCTTCATCGTCATCATGGCAATCGTCACCAGCAGTGCCAACGCCAACGCCAGTGTCGGGGCCGTCATCGTCATCGGGGCAATCGTCACCAGCAACACCAACGTCGCCATCGCAGCTAATAAGTTATAAGATTGTTAGGGAAATGCATTATTTTGATCGATACGAGCTTTTCTTTGATTCTCTCCATACCTTTAAAGGAGTAATGGTCTTCAGCAAAGGCCACTTTGTAGTTATACTGGGTCATGATCTCTCAGTTTCGTCTGTCACATACTGGGACCCATGGGATAACAGCATTAACACTGTATCAAAAAGTGACTTCAAGTCGTACGGTGGGACTGGAGAAGCCGCAGTGGTGAGGGAAAGAAGAATAATTGTTTGATGTGGCGAGTATACGATGGCTTGGGTACCAGGCAGAGCCCTTTTCACCGGGGCAGCGAAGAGCAGCGCCGCGGCTGCCTGGGCAGAGACCTTGGCAGGACATGCCAAACAGCAGGCCGGTGTATCCATCTCTGCTTTGGTCTGGCCCTATCGCCATGACAATGGTGAACATCTGTGTATTTCAGTCTCGATTGGGCGCCCCGAGCGGGAACAGCGGACGGAACGGCCGTGCCTCCTCCACCGCCCGGGCGAAGGACGGTCGGCCAAGCAACCGCGCGCGGTACGCGCGGAGCACGGGAAATGCCTCGGAAATCCGGTGCGTCCAATCCGCGTAGAACAGCGCCGGTGCGGCCGCGCAGTCCGCCAGTGTGAAGTCCGCACCTGCGGCCCAAATCCTGCCGGTAAGCTGCCCTTCGAGCCACGCATAGGCAAGTTCCAGCTTTTGCTCAGCAAGCGCCAGCCCTTCCTGACGCCTCACCGGATCGCCCGTCAGCGCACCGCTTACCGCGTGCTGCACCGGGCTCATTACGTGCAGATCGAAGAAACGGTCGAGGAAGCGCACATCCAGCGCAGCCATCGGGTCCCCGGGCAGCAAGTGCACCGGCCCTGGATGCGCGAGTTGCAGGTACTCGATGATGATGCTGGTTTCGACTACGTTGCGCTCGCCGTCCACCAGCAACGGAAACTTGCGCAGCGGCCAGCGTCGCAACCATTCGGCCGAGTGCTGCGGTGTGTCCGGTCCGAGACAGCGGAACTCGAAGAGGGTCGCGTTTTCGTAGAGCGCGATAAGCACTTTTTGTGTGTACGACGAGAAGGGATGACCGTAGAGCACAAGCGCCATGTCAAGAGTCTCCAGGAATACTCAAGGGAACTTTTCCCCATGATAGTGTCAATTTGATAGCGCACCTGTGGCGCTGAAACATATTGACCCAACAGTACCAGGCTGTTTCCTGGCAAATCATGGAAGGGTGTGATGAGAGTCATCATTGCAATGCTGTTGATGTTGAGTGGTTACGCCTATGCCGACTGCCTCAGCATCGGGGATAGTGATCAGCGTAGCTATTGTTATGCCAAGGCAGGTCAGGGTAGTTGTTTGTCCATCTCCAACGGCGACTTGCGCAGTGCCTGCTATGCGGAAACCGGTAATGGCAGTTGCCTTTCGATCTCCGACAGTGACCAGCGTGCCTATTGCTACGCCAAGACCGGTCATGGCAGCTGTCTTTCCATCTCCAATGGCAACTTGCGCAGTGCCTGCGATGCGGAAACCGGCAATGGCAGTTGCCTTTCGATCTCCGACAGTGACCAGCGAGCCTATTGCTACGCCAAGACCGGTCACGGTAGCTGCCTTTCGATCTCCAACAGCGACCTGCGCAGCCAATGTGACGCCTTGAAGCCCTGACTGAACAGCTCCTTGGCTGACACCCGACACCGAACGACGACAGCCTGACCGAGCGAAACCATCTGGAGCAGCACGGCAGCGGACGCGGTGTGCGGTACGGGTTGAAGTGACTTGGATCGCCCAGCAGGTGGCCAAACTGGCGTAGTTGCCCAACCTCACCGTGAAAACAATAATCACTAAAGCGAGACGTCCAGGAGATGGCTGCGCCCTTGAAGAGTGGGACTGCGATACTCTTGAAACCAACACCTTCGAAGGAGCCGAAATGTTCAGCCATGTGACTGTCGGAACAAACAATCTCGACAAGGCCGCCGCCTTCTACGACGCGGTTTTGATTCCGTTGGGCCTGCGCCGGCGCACGGTCACGCCTGACGGAGGCCCAGCCGCCGCTTGCTGGGTCATGCCTGATCGCACCTTGCCTCGGTTCTACGTCTATTCGCCCTATAACTGCATGCCGGCAACCCCTGGCAACGGCAGCATGCTGGCTTTCTCTGCACCCTCTCAGGAAGTCGTGGATGCAGCCTATGCCGCAGGTCTTCATAGCGGCGGAGTCGACGAAGGCGCACCGGGGCCTCGGCCTCACTATGGCGACGGCTACTACGGTGCCTACCTTCGTGACCCGGATGGCAACAAGATCCATATCGCCCATCGTGGAGACTTGCACCTCACTGAGTGACGGTGGACTCGTCACTCAGGTGCTGCATGAAATAGCGGAGCGCTACAGCGGTGAACCCAATGATGACGGTCCACGCATCAATGGTCAGCGCTGTAATGAACGCAGGGAGCACTGTCAGATAATCGCGAGGGATTTGATTGCAACGAGCGTCTCCTGACAGCTCAACGCAACTTCAACGGATCCACCAACCCCACCGCAATCACCATCCCCACCAGATCCGGGAGGTTCTGCGCCGCCATGCGTTTCATGACCCTGGAGCGATACAGGTCGATGGTCTTCACACTGACCCCCAACTGCTCGGCGATTTCCCGGTTGGCGTAGCCCTGCACCAGCGGCAACAGCACATCACGCTCTCGCGGGGTCAAACTATCCAGCCGAGCCTGGACCCGCGCCTGCCCCTCGCTCAGGCTCTGGCTGTCATCGGCCCGGCTCAAGGCCTGCTGCACGCTGTCGAGCAGTAACTGTTCGTTATAGGGCTTTTCGATAAAGTCGTGAGCACCGGCTTTGAACGCCCGCACCACGATCGGTACATCGGCATGGCCACTGACAAAGATCACCGGCAAGCGGATATCCCGCGCCCTCATCTCTTCCTGCACATTCAAACCACCCATGCCCGGCATGCGCACATCCAGCAGCACACAGGCATTGAGCCGGGCATCGCAGGCGTCGAGAAAGTCCCGCCCACTGGTGAAGGGCAGCGCCTTGAGGCCGACCGACTCCAGCAGCCAGACCGTCGAGTCGAGCATGCCCTGGTCATCGTCGACCACATAGACCAGCTGCTGCGCCACACTCACCATTGCGTTACTCCTGTTGTTATTTTTTTCGGCCGACGCATTATTGCGCTGGCAAGCGGCAGCGCATCCGCAGACCGCTGGCCATGGGCTGTGCCTGCAGCTCGCCACCGAAGCCGTCGATGATGCTGCGGCTCATCGATAGCCCGAGGCCCAGGCCGTTGGCCTTGCTGGTGTAGAACGGGGTGAAGATCAGTTCCAACTGCGCCAAGGAAACACCGGGGCCCTGGTCACTGACACTCACCTCCACGCCACCATCCAGGCCGCGCTCGGTCGCCAGAATAATTCGCGAGGCTTGCCGCGGATGCACCTCGCGGTTGGCATCGATGGCATTGCGCAACAGATTGAGCAATACCTGCTCCAGCAGCACCCGGTCGGCATAAACCGGCGGCAGATTATCCGGCAGGCGCTCCTCGATCGTCACCTGGCAGGCACTGGCTTCCCAGGCACACAAACGCACCGTCTCGCGAGCCACTTCGCTGATATCCAGGGCCTCCATGCGCCGCCGCCCCTTGCGCAGAAACGCGCGCAGCCGCTTGATCACCTCGGAGGCGTGATTGGCGTGCACGGCGATGCGCTCCAGGCCCTGGGCCACCCGCTCGACGGCCTGCGGATTGCTGTCCATGGCCTGCAAATAACGCTGGCTGGCACTGGCGTAATTGACCACCGCCGCCAACGGCTGATTCATCTCGTGGGCAATGCCCGAGGCCAGCTCGCCCAGGGTCACCAGCCGTGCGGTGTGGGCCAGTTCATCCTGGTGATGACGCTGCTGGGCTTCGCGCAATTCGCGCTCGCTCTGGTCGTGAGCGACCAGGGAGTAGAAGCGTTCACCACTGGCCGAGCGATGCGCCAGCAGCATCAACGACACCGGCACCGAGGCTCCACCATCGAGGGGTTGCAGACGAGCCTCGATGCTCCAGCGACCATCCCGTTCGGCACGACTCCAGCCCTCGCGCTGCAGCGCCGCGAGCACATCGGCGGCCAGAAATTCGTCCAGGCTCGGCATCGTCGCCTGCTCAGCGAACTTGAGCGTGCGCCGGGCCGCCGGGTTGAGATAAGTGACAGCGCCACGGGGCTCGATGAACAACACCGGGTCAGGGTTGGCTTCCACCACCTCCGCCAGCCGGTGCTTGTTTTCCTCGGCCTGGACCCGGGCGGTGATGTCCCGCGACACACTGACCACTTCCACCACCGACCCGGTGTAGGTTTCGCGAATCGCCCGGCAGGCGGTCTCGAACCAACGGTAATGGCCATCGCGATGGCGGATGCGATAGGTCATGGTGTGATAACCGTCCTGCTCCAGGGCGTCACGGGTACGGTGTACCAGGCCGGCCAGATCCTGCGGGTGGAACAGGCTGTGGGCCAGGCGACCGCGCAACTCTTCGGGCCAGTAACCGAGCAAGGTCGAGGACGCCGGGGACGCATCGAGAAAACAGCCGTCGGGGGTATGCCGGGAAATCAGGTCGGTGGTGTTTTCCGTGATCAGGCGGTAGAGACGCCTGGCCGTGGCCGACTCGCGTTCGGCAAGGATCTGCGCGGTGGCTTCGCGACAGCGCGCCAGCACACGGTTTTCCTGCGGGTCGGGAATAAAGGTCCAGACCAGGATCCGCTGCTCGAATTGCGCCTCGACACCTTCGATGGCCCGTTGCTGGTCCAGGCAGGCGCGTACCAGCGGCTGGTGATTGACCGGCAACAAGCTCACCGCATCAGCTAGCGGTAGTTGTTCGAGCAACGCCAGCAACGCCCTGTTGAGCTCCAGCGGTCGGGCCCGGGCATCGAGCAGCAGGCTCGGCTGCGGATCGTGGTCCAGTAACGGCGAACCCTGCGCCAGACCAATGGCGGCGGACGTCATCGCGGCCCCCGCCTGGAGAAAGGCCGGGCCAATCGCGACTTTATGGGCAGTATTGCGGTCATGATTTGAACCTTGAAATTCTTATAGTAGATATACTATACAACTCAGGTAGTACTTCCATATCAATCCACAAACATTATATAAAACACCCCGGATAAGTCATCGAGGGGATCGGTAAAGACCGAGCACCTCGGACATAGAGCTAATAATCAGCCACCGGGTACCCGAACCATGTCCATCTACGAGCAAGGCCTCGCGCCAACTGCCGTCAATCATATTGCCCTGTCTCCACTCGGTTTTATCGAGCGTACTGCCAAGGTCTACCCCGACTACCCCGCCGTGATCCACGGCTCGATCCGCCGCACCTGGGCCCAGACCTACACGCGCTGCCGACGCCTGGCCTCGGCGCTGGCCGGGCGCGGCATCGGCCGCAATGACACGGTGGCGGTGATGCTGCCGAACATCCCGGCCATGCTCGAAGCCCACTTCGGTGTGCCAATGATCGGCGCGGTGCTCAACGCCCTCAACGTGCGCCTGGATGCCGAAGCCATTGCCTTCATGCTCGCCCATGGCGAAGCCAAGGTGCTGATCGCCGACCGCGAGTTCCATGACGTGGTACAGGCCGCCATCGGCATGCTCGACCACCCGCCGCTGGTGATCGATGTCGATGACCCGGAATACGGCGAAGGCCAGGCCGTCAGCGACCTGGACTATGAAGCGCTGCTGGCCGAGGGCGATCCGGCCTATGACTGGCAGTGGCCGCAGGACGAATGGCAAGCCATTGCCCTGAACTACACCTCCGGCACCACCGGCAACCCCAAGGGCGTGGTCTATCACCATCGCGGCGCCTATCTCAGTTCTCTCGGCAACCAGATGATCTGGAGCATGGGCAACCACCCGGTGTACCTCTGGACCTTGCCGATGTTCCACTGCAACGGCTGGTGCTATCCCTGGGTAGTGACCGCGATGGCCGGGGTGCATGTGTTCCTGCGCCGGGTCGACCCGCAGAAGATCCTCAACCTGATCCGCGAACACCAGATCACCCACCTGAGCGGCGCGCCAATCGTACTCAACGCCCTGGTCAACATGCCCGAGTCGGCCAAGGCGGCAATCGATCATCCGGTCAACGCCCTGGTCGCCGGCGCCGCCCCACCGGCCAAGGTGATTGGCGCCGTGGAAGCCATGGGCATCAAGGTCACCCACGTCTACGGCCTGACCGAGGTCTATGGCCCGGTGACCATCTGTGCCTGGCATGAGGCCTGGGATGAACTGCCGCTGGAAGAGCGGGCGCAGGTCAAGGCGCGCCAGGGCGTGCGCTACCAGACCCTCGAAGGTCTGATGGTGGCCGATCCGAAAACCCTGGAGCCGGTCCCCGCCGATGGCCAGACCATCGGCGAAATCTTCATGCGCGGCAACACGGTGATGAAGGGCTACCTGAAGAACCCCAGCGCCACGGCCGAAGCCTTCGAAGGCGGCTGGTTCCACACCGGCGACCTGGCGGTGACCCATCCGGACGGTTACGTGGAGATCCGCGACCGGCTCAAGGACATCATCATCTCCGGCGGCGAGAACATCTCCACCATCGAACTCGAAGGCGTGCTCTATCGCCATCCGGCGGTGCTGGAAGCCGCGGTGGTGGCCCGTCCGGATGAAAAGTGGGGGGAAACGCCGTGCGCCTTCATCACCCTCAAGGCCCATCATCAGGATGTGCGTGAAGCTGAGATCATCGCCTTCTGTCGCGAACACCTGGCCGGTTTCAAAGTACCGCGCAGCGTGGTCTTCACCCAGTTGCCCAAGACCTCGACCGGCAAGATCCAGAAGTTCGTCCTGCGCGATATGGCGAAAAACCTCTAGCCTTTACCTATCGACCCAGGGTGTTGCCGACGCCTGGGGTGACGCGCATTGCCCATGGCGCCGCCGCGCCGTGTTTCCATTCCCTATTTGCAGGATGTTTCCCGCCATGCCCGAGTTCAACGCGCCCCTGCGCGACATGCGCTTCGTACTGCATGAAGTCTTCAATGCCCGCCAGCTCTGGGCGCGCCTGCCGGCCCTGGCCGAGACCGTCGACGCCGAGACCGCCGATGCGATTCTTGAAGAAGCGGCCAAGGTCACCGGTAACCTGATCGCCCCGCTCAACCGCAGCGGCGACGAAGAAGGCGCCCAGTGGCACAACGGCCAGGTCAGCACCCCGAAAGGCTTCAAGGCAGCTTATGCCACCTATATCGAGGGCGGCTGGGTCGGCCTCAGCGGCAACCCGCAATTCGGCGGCATGGGCATGCCGAAGATGCTCGCCGTGCAATTCGAGGAAATGCTCTACGGCGCCAACTCCAGCTTCGCCCTCTATTCGGCACTGACTTCCGGGGCCTGCCTGGCCATCGACGCCCATGCCACCCAGACATTGAAAGAGCGCTTTCTGCCGCCGATGTACGAAGGCCGCTGGGCCGGGTCCATGTGCCTGACCGAAGCCCATGCCGGCACCGACCTGGGACTGATCCGCACCCGCGCCGAACCCCAGGTCGACGGCAGCTACCGCATCAGTGGCAGCAAGATCTTTATCACCGGCGGCGAACAGGACCTGACCGAGAACATCATCCACCTGGTGCTGGCCAAGCTGCCGGATGCACCACCGGGCCCCAAAGGCATCTCGCTGTTCCTGGTGCCGAAAATCCTCGTCGATGCCAACGGCAATCTGGACGCCGCCAATGCGCTCAGTTGCGGCTCGATCGAACACAAGATGGGCATCAAGGCCTCCGCCACCTGCGTGATGAACTTCGACGGCGCCAGCGGCTGGCTGATCGGTGAGGCCAACAAGGGCCTGGCGGCGATGTTCACCATGATGAACTACGAGCGCCTGTCCATCGGCATCCAGGGTATCGGGTGCGCGGAAACGTCCTACCAGAACGCCCGGACCTACGCCCGCGAACGCCTTCAAAGCCGTGCCCCGAGCGGGGCGGTGGCCAAGGACAAGGCCGCCGACCCGATCATCGTCCACCCCGACGTACGGCGCATGCTGCTCAGCATGAAGGCCATGACCGAAGGCGGCCGCGCGTTCGCCAGCTATGTCGGCCAGCAACTGGACCTGGCCAAGTTCTCCGAGCAGCCTGATGAACGGCACAACGCCGAGGCCCTGGTCGCCCTGCTGACCCCGGTGGCCAAGGCATTTTTCACCGACACTGGCCTGGACAGCTGCATCCACGGCCAACAAATCTTCGGCGGCCACGGCTATATCCGCGAATGGGGCCAGGAACAGTTGGTGCGGGACGTGCGCATCGCGCAGATCTACGAAGGCACCAACGGCATCCAGGCCCTCGACCTGCTGGGCCGCAAGGTGGTGGGCAACGGTGGGGTCGCCCTGCGCCTGTTCACCGCCGAGATTCGCGACTATGCCGAACGGCCCGGCGCGGCCTACAGCAATGACCTGCTGGACGCGGTGCAACGCCTGGAAAACCTCAGCGACTGGCTGCGGGAGCAGGCCGCGCACAACCCCAATATCATCGGCAGCGCCTGCGTCGAATACCTGCACCTGTTGGGGTATGTCGCCTACGCCTATCTCTGGGCGCGCATGGCCCAGGTCGCGCAAGACAAGCACGACGAGGATCAAGGGTTTTACGGGGCGAAACGGGCCACCGCGCAGTTCTACTTCAGCCGCTTGCTGCCGCGCATCCTGAGTCTGGAACAAAGCATTCGCGCAGGCAGTGCGTCGTTGTTCGGGCTGGAAGCCGAGCAGTTCTGAATCCATGCCTGCCGCGTGCAGGCACAAGAAGGCACCTGCATCACCGATGCAAAACAACAAGAACCGGCTCTGCGGCCCTCAAGGAGCCTCTCGACCGGTTGTTGCTCCCTATAAAAGTTTCATAAATTTTCACTCACCACCTTTCCTCACATTTTGTTACATTAGCGCAAATAACCACGGAGAACTCCCATGGACCCCAGCTCTAGTAGGCCGGTCACACTGACTGGAATGGTGCCGCCTGGCAGGTAGGACTGACCCTGGTTGATCTCCCCCCGCTCGAACGCCCCGCGCTTTATGCAGTTCCCTTCCGTGTGACCTCCAAGCAACCCGGACCGACCTCGGTCAGCGGTTGAACACCCAATTTATTTGCGCTTCCCGTAACGCCAGGAATGCCTGTCATTTCGTCTCCAGCAACGCCCACGGACTGTGGCCAGGAGAAGGAAGACCCGTGCTCGCCTGTCCGTGGGAAACCAAAAAGCGGCTGCCAATGCCACGCTTTGGAGGAACTCACTATGTCCAACTTGAATGCAGAGTCCGCTGTTCTCGACAGCGCCCACATCGGCGATATCCGCGGAGCCTTCGGCACCATCCGCCATGACGATATCGCCCCACGCAACGGCTGGATGCATCGCCTCAAAACCCTGCTGGCCATCCTCGGCCCGGGCCTGATCGTGATGGTCGGCGACAACGACGCCGGGGCGTTCAGCACCTACGGCCAGGCCGGCCAGAACTACGGCACGCTGCTGCTGTGGACCCTGGCCCTGCTGATCCCGGTGCTCTACGTCAACCAGGAGATGGTCCTGCGCCTGGGCGTGGTGACCGGTGTCGGCCATGCCCGCCTGATCCTCGACCGCTTCGGCAAGTTCTGGGGCGCGTTCAGCGCCATCGACCTGTTTATCCTCAACGCCCTGACCATCGTCACCGAATTCATCGGTATCAGCCTGGGGATGGATTTCCTCGGCGTGCCCAAGGTGGCCGGCGTGTGCCTGGCCGCGGTGTTCATCATGCTGGCGGCATGCACGGGCAATTTCCGACGCTTCGAGCGGTTCGCCCTGATCCTGGTCTTCGGCAGCCTGCTGCTGGTGCCGATTTTCGTGATGATCCACCCACCGATGACGCAGGTCGCCCATGACTTCTTCACCCCGCAACTGCCGGCTGACGGCAAGCTGTCGGAGGTGCTGCTGCTGATCATCGGGATTGTCGGCACCACCGTGGCGCCCTGGCAGTTGTTCTTCCAGCAAAGCTACGTGATCGACAAGCGCATCACCCCGCGCTTCATCAAGTACGAACGCGCCGACCTGTGGCTGGGCATCGCCATGGTGGTGATCGGGGCGGTGGCGATGATTGCCTTCACCGCGCAGGTTTTCGTCGGCCACCCGGAGTTCGGCAACTTCACTGACGCCGGCGCCATCGCCGCCGGTATCGCCAAGTACCACGGGCGCCTGCCGGGTGTGTTGTTCGCGGTCGCACTGATCGACGCCAGTATCATCGGCGCCATGGCGGTGTCGCTGTCGACCGCCTATGCACTGGGCGATGTCCTGAGCCTCAAGCACTCGTTGCACCGCAAGCCCGGCGACGCCAAGGGCTTCTACCTGATGTACTGCGGCCTGATCGCCGTCGCCGCGGCCCTGGTGCTGATCCCCGGCGTACCGCTGGGCCTGCTGACCAACGCGGTACAGACCCTGGCCGGCGTGTTGCTGCCCAGCGCCACGGTGTTCCTGCTGCTACTGTGTAATGACAAGGAAGTGCTCGGCCCCTGGGTGAACAAGCGCTTCACCAATGTGGTGACCGCGGTCATCGTCGCGATACTGGTGCTGTTGTCCGTGGTCCTGACCTCGGCCGTGGCGTTCCCGGACATGTCCGGTGAAACCATCACCGATATTCTGATCGGCGGCGGTATCGTCGGCCTGGTCATCGCCATCGCGGTCAACGTACTGCATGCCCGCGAAGCCGTGGACAAGGCCGGCCTGACCGACAAGGCGAGCACTTTCACCCAGGAAATGATGAACTCCTGGCGCATGCCAGCGCTGAACAAGCTCAAGCCCATGGTCCTGTCGCAACGCAATCGGATCTGGATGGGGGTGCTGCGCGGTTACCTGGTTGTCGCCATGGGCATGGTGATTTTCAAGGTGGTCCAGTTGGCGATGGCGTGACCCCCTCGGGTCGAGCCAAAAACTACTGAAGCCGACCGAGCATGGGCCTGCTTATTGCTCGCTTATGTTCGGTCAATATCAGCGCAAGCCGACGAATAATTGATGAGGCTAACGGGGCCCGGGACAACACCGACGATGAAATGCTCTGCAGATCCGACCAGTCACCCTGATCCGGTCACCGAAGTGCGACTCACTGATGTCATAATGCGACCTGACTACAGGGTCACGGGGACGCGCTAATCAAATGTCTATGAACCACGCCAGAAAACAATCGGGATTCACCCTGATCGAAATGATGATCACCGTCGCCATCGTCGCGATCCTCGCCGCCATTGCGCTTCCGGCCTACACTAGCTACATCACCAAGAGCGATATCAAGGCGGCCCAGGCCGACCTGGTCGCGCTGAGCCTCAATCTGGAAAACTACTATCAGAAACAGTTGGCCTACCCGGTCTCGACGGCCAGCGGCATAACCTCGATCCAGTGCGCACTGATTGGCAACCCTACACCCTGCACCGCCCCGTCGTCAGGCTGGCAACCCAGCCAGTCCAGCCTGTTCAGCTACTCCATCAGCTCCACCGCCACAACTTATACCGTGACCGCAACGGGTAGCAGCGGCAGTGTCAATGGCTGCGTCATCACGCTGGATCAAGGCAATAATCGCAACATCGCTTCCTGCAGCTCGTATAACGGCGGCTGGCTGTAATGAACAGTCGCGGCTTCACCCTGATCGAGTTGATGATTACCATCACCCTGTTCGGCCTCCTGCTGTTCGTGGGGATGCCCTTGACCCAGTCATGGACCAACAGTGGTTATCAGCGCGATGCCGCCGGCCTCTTGAAACAAGGGATCAGCCGCGCCAAGGCAATCGCCCTGCGCAACCAGGGTAAAATGCAGGACTCCGCGCCCGCTGCCGTACTGTGCCGCTCCGGGCAGAACCTCAGGCTGTACAGCCTTTCCAGCGCCATCGACTGTACTGCGACCACACAGATCTGGAGCACCTTGCTTCCGAACGCCGCGGTGATCCAGACTGGCGGTGTCGATCTGGTCTGCATCGCCTTCAACAACCGAGGTTTTGCAGTCAGCTCCGGCTCGTGCACCACCAGCACCATTCAAGTCACGGCCGGCAGCGAGAGTTCAGTCGATGTCCCGATTATATAAGCTGGCCTCGAAGCGACAACGGGGCGACGTGCTGCTCGAATCACTGATTGGTATCCTGCTGATGGCGATTGTCGGCCTGGGCATCACCTATGCCGCGTCGCGGGCGGCGGTAAGCCAGCGGGACATGAAACTGGAAAATATCGTGGTCGCCCAGATGCGCAGTCTGCTGGAGCAGTATGGCGCGCAGTTGTGTACGAACAACGCCGCCAACACCGCCTTGCTCGTCGTCTCCATCCCCACCCAGACAACCCCCCTGACGATCACGGCAACCTGCACCAGCGCCTCAGCCGTCACCGTCGGCACCAACACGCTCACCGGCGGAACGCCGCAGAGTTCGGTAGTGCTGACCACCGGCTCCACGGACAGCAGCACTTTGGGTGGCATCATCCGCGTGGGAGACGACTCATGAGCCGCGATCAGCGTGGCTTCACGCTGATCAGCCTGATGGTCGGCACGGTCATTTCCCTGCTCAGCATCCTGGCCATGCTCTCGTTGTATAAAAACCTGGTTTACACCTCGGCGGCATCGATCCAGAGCGCCCGGCAAGATGGCCAGGTGGCCTTGGCCCTGCTGACAGCCCAACGAGAACTGATGAACGGCGGTTTCTGGAGCGGCAGTGCCACCGCCCGCGCCAGCTCCGATATCGACAATTATTTCGTGCTGCTGTCCGGCGCCACCCTGACCAACGGCACCCTGGCCGGCACCGCCACCGCTCAGGCCAACTTCCCGACCCTGACCAGCGCCGCACCGAACGGCATCACGGGCAACGCCATTGTCTGGTCCTATCAGACCAGTGCCACGGCGACGACGGCCAGTTGCGCGGGGCTGGCGGTCATCAACGGCGCCTTGGTCAGCCTCAAGGGCGCGGCCGGCTGTACCCAGGCCTCGACGCAATGGAACACCACCACCTGGACCAGCACCACGCTGATCGAAGCCGGCCAGAGTGCCACACTGTTTTCGGTGGGCTTCGCCACCTGCTGGCCCTACGGCCGCACCACCGACAGCACCAATACCGCCTACCGCCTGCAAGTCAGCCTGAGCGCCAATAACAGCACGCTGGACCCCAACAGCAGCAATGCCCAGCCCGCCTATGTCAAAAGCAAGGCAACGGCCTGTCTGATCAATTTCGAAAAACCCACTTCCTGAGCGAGCTCTCGATGCCAGCCCCATCGTTTTCCACATCGACACGCGCCGCTCAGCGCGGCATGGCCGCAACGCTGATGATCCTGTTCGTCGGCATGGCCCTGACCGTGAGCGCGCTGGGAATGATGTACGGCATACGGGCGACCCAGCAGCAGCAACTGGCGGCCCACGCCAGCTCGCCGGCGGAATCGCGAGTCTGGAGCGGCGTGGAATGGGTGCGCCTGTACTTGCAGGCGCAGTTGCTGCAAGACAGCACCCTGGCCAATGTCAAGGTGGGCAGCCTGTCCATCAGCGACACCAAGCTCAGCGCGCAGATCATCTCCAAGGTCGCCAGTGGTAGCAGCACCCTGGTCACCGCGACCATCACCGCCAGCGGCAACCTGGCGACCAACACGGTGCAAGTGGTCTATCTGCTGACCCCAGCCAGTGCCGCGAGCACGGTCACCAGCGGCAACCTGCCGCCGGCACTGCAGTTCAACGGCGACTTCAACTACAGCGGCGGCAGCCTGTCGATCACCAACGGCACGGCCCTGGCGAATATCGCCGTGATGGGCACGCTGAGCATTTCCAGTGGTTCGAAAGCCTATGTCTCCGGTTGCGCCAAGGGCGGTATCAACCTCAGTGGCGGTGGCATCGCGGACAATGCAACCCTCAACACCGAAGGTACCTTTACCTTTAGTTCCAGCAGCCAGCCGGTCAACCTGACCGTGGGGGCCAAGACCATCAACATCTCCCAGTCCGGCGGCAGCTATGTGGCGATCACGGCGGGAGCGTTCAAGGCCAATGTGCTGTCGGGCGGATCGACGATCGGCACCGCCCTGGTCGGCGGCACAAAAAACACCGACAACTCGATCACCGCCGCCAGCACCGGCACCGCACTGATCACCCTCACCGATGGCACGGTCTATACCCTGGACCTGAGCAAGGTCAGCCAATCCAGTGGGGTCATCAGTACCACGGCCGGCGCGGTGCTGATCTCAGGGACCGGCACCCTGCCCGCCAGCATCTCGCTGACCTACAACTCGATATACGGCGGCGGCGTCAACTTCCTGACCGGCACCGTCGGGACCTTGTGGGGCAACACCCTGGCGATCACCGGCTTCAGCGGCACCTACACCACACTCAAAGCCAACAGCGACGTATCGATCCTCACCGCGACAGTAGGTCAGTTCCAGGGCGGCGGAAATTTGAACGTGAAGCAATACAATACCCCGTCATTCAGCGCGGCCAGCCAGATCGCCGGCACGCTGCTCAACCAGGACGGCACGACCTACACCGGCACGGCACTGGCGAACCTGACGCAGAATGTCGCCGGCGCCTCGCCCGGCCTGCCCGGCGTGCCGTACTGCAACATCACCGTCTCCACGGTGGACGTCACGGCCCTGAAAAGCCAGGCCAACTATGTGTTCGCTTTTTCCGGGAGCACACCGACGCTGACGATTCAGAACGTCAAAACCTCCGCGGGCACGGCAGTGCCAGCGGGGCCCTATGACCTCACGAAAACCGATATGCGCACCCTGCTGGGCGCCAACTTCATGATCTGCAACTATGGCAACACCAGTTGCGGCAGCAGTGCGACCCCCAGCAGCGGCTGGACCTTTACGGGTATCAAGGCCATGCCGCCAGGTGTGCTCTGGTTCGATGGCAATATCACCCTCGATGGCGTGCAGAGCCTGACCCGGCTGACCAATACCGTGCTCAGCAACAGCAACAGCAGCAATAACAACAAGGGCGACGTTACCCTGACCAGCAGCGGCATGGTGCCGTTGTACTCGCCGAACTTCTCCGGCTACACCAACCTGTGCGGCGGGTCGTTCTACCCGACCAACCTGTGCGACAAGACAGCGGGGGCCCTGACCACCTGGACCGACGCCTCCAACGTCAGCCACAGCGGCCTGCCCATCGGCAACATCGCCATTGAAGCCAACGGCGGGCTGAACAGCAGCGGCTGGACCCTATACGGCAACGTCATCCTCGGCGGTCTCGTCAGTACCACGGGGGCCACCACCAGTATCAAGGGCGCGCTTTCCAGCGGTGGCAACGGCACCAGCACGACCACCATTTCCCAGGGCGGCATCGCCGTCGACGTCTCGAGCGTGACCAGCGACCAGACCATCACCACCACCCCGCCCAGCACGGGTGGCGGCGGCGGGGCGGTCCAGGCCTCGACGAGAGTGCGCTGGATCCGGGCATATTGAGTTCAGCGCCGCCGTCACCGTCCCCCTGTGCCGGCGGCGCTGACACTTTTGCATCCCCCCGTTCGACGACTGTTCCAGCCAACGCACCCGGACTATAGTGCTCCGCATGTCCAAGGCAGGAGCCTACACAGTGCACTCACGTTTTCCATCACGCCGCTTCCCTCTTCGCGCCCTGACCCTGAGCCTCGCGCTCACCCTCTGCAACGTCCCGTTTGCCTCAGCCGACACCCGCCTGCCCGACGCCCCGGAAATCGGCACGGGCTATCGCACGGGCATGCTCACCCAACACGCCACCCGGCACATGGCCGCGGCGGCCAACCCGCTGGCGGCCGCGGCCGGGCGCGAGATCCTGCGCCAGGGCGGCTCAGCCGTGGATGCGGCGATTGCCATGCAAGCCGTACTGACCCTGGTGGAACCGCAAGCCACCGGCATCGGCGGCGGCGCCTTTATCATGGTCTGGGATGGCAAACAGGTGCATGCCTACGACGGACGTGAAACCGCACCGGCGGGCGCCACCGAGCAACTCTTCCTCAAACCCGACGGCACGCCAATGGCCTTCACCCAGGCCCAGATCGGCGGACGCTCGGTCGGTACGCCCGGGGTGCTGCGCGCCCTTGAACTGGCCCATCGCAGCCAGGGCCGCCTGCCCTGGGCGAAGCTCTTCGACCCGGCCATCCGCCTGGCCGAACAGGGCTTCCCGATTTCACCGCGCCTGCACAAGCAGATCGTCGCCAGTCCGTTCCTGCCCCACTCGCCGGCCATGGCCGCGTACTTCCTCAATGCCGACGGCAGCCCGAAAGCCGTCGGTACGATGCTGAAGAACCCGCAACTGGCCGCCGTGCTCAAGCGCATCGCCAACGAAGGCACGGATGCGCTCTACAAGGGCGTCATCGCCGAGGAGATCGTCGCGGCGGTCAATCGCAGCACCAACCCCGGAACGCTCTCGCTGGCCGACCTGCAAAGCTATCAGGCCAAGGAACGCACGCCGCTGTGCTCCGACTACAAGCAATGGCAGCTCTGCGGCATGCCACCCCCCTCCTCCGGTGGCATCGCCATCGCACAGATCTTCGGCACCCTGCAGGCTCTCGAGGCCCAGGACAAACGCCAGGCGCTGTCAGCGCTCGGTCCGGTGAAAAGCGCCAGCCCCGCCGGTCTCGAACCGCGCCCGCAAGCCGTGCACCTGATCGCCGAAGCCGACCGCCTGGCCTATGCCGATCGGGGTCTGTATGTCGCCGACAGCGACTTCATCCCGGTCCCGGTCGCCGGGCTGATCGACCCCACCTACCTCGCCAGCCGCGCCCGCCTGATCGGTGAGCGCAGCCTGGGCCAGGCCGAGCCCGGCGTGCCGGCCGGCATCCAGGTGGCCCTGGCCCCGGACCGCTCGCCAATGCGCATTTCTACTTCGCAGATCGTCGCCGTGGACGACCAGGGCGGTGCCGTGTCGATGACCACCACGGTGGAAAGCTCGTTCGGCTCACACCTGATGGTCGAGGGTTTTATCCTCAACAACCAACTGACCGACTTCTCCTTCATCCCGAGTGAAAACGGCAAGCCGGTGGCCAACCGTGTCGAGCCGGGCAAACGCCCACGCTCGGCCATGGCGCCGACCCTGGTGTTCGACCGTTCGAGTGGCGAGTTTCTCGGTACCGTCGGCTCGCCCGGCGGCTCGCAGATCATCGAGTACGTTTCCAAGACCCTGGTCGGCCTGCTGGACTGGAAGCTCGATCCGCAATCGGCTATCAACCTGCCCAACTTCGGCAGCCGCAATGGCCCTACCGAACTGGAACAAGGCCTGTTCTCAGCCCAGTTGGTGAAAGCATTGCAGGACAAGGGACACCCCGTCAGCGAGCTGGACATGACCAGCGGCACCCAGGCGATCATGCGCGTGCGCGATGCCAAGGGGCAGTCGTCATGGGCCGGCGGCGCCGATCCTCGGCGCGAGGGTGAGGCGCTGGGCGACTGAAATATCTTGGAACACTCTGGGGCGACGGCTCTTCACAATATGTTGAGAAATCGCCCCGTATACTTTTCCAATCCACAGCTTGCCTTGCGACCCGCTCCTCTCTTTCGGTATCACTATGCGAATGACACGCCCCTTTCTCCTCCTGCTCCTTCTGGGTGGCCTACTGTTCTTTTTCGGACTGGGTAACCACGAGCTGCAAGGCTCCACGGAATCCCGGGTGGCCGGGATCGCGATGGAAATGCACCTGACCCAGGATTGGGTCACTCCGCACCTGCTGGGTGAACCTTTCCTGGAAAAACCACCGCTGAGCCTATGGCTCGACGCCGGCGCCATCCAGTTGTTTGGCGGCACGCCCCTGGCCGTGCGCCTCGCCTCGGCCTTCGCCGGCCTGTTCACGGTGCTTGCGCTCTTTGCGTTTCTGCGCAAAATCGGTCGCCCCAGCGTACTGGCCTGGACCGCCGCCGCGATGCTCGCCACCATGGCCAGCTACCTGGGCAACGCGCGCCAGGTCGGCGAAGACGCGCTGCTCAGCCTCGGGGTGACCCTGGCCCTGCTGGCCTTCTTCCGCGCCACCGAGCAACGCGCAAAAGGTAACCCGAGCCTCAGCGCCTGGTGTGTCTTCGCCCTCGGCATCGTGATCGCGACCCTGAGCAAGGGCGTACTGGGCCTTGCCCTGCCGGGTATCGTGATTTTCGTCTACCTGGTGAGCCAAAGCCTGATCGACAAACGCTTCAGCCTTGGCGACTGGCTGCGTCCGGCGCTGTTCACCGCGCTCGGGCTGATCCCCCTGCTGATCTGGCTATGCCTGCTCTACCAGCGCGGCGGCCTGCAGGCCATCGGCGAAGTGCTGTGGGCCAACAGCGTCGGCCGCTTCAGCGGTTCCTTCACCTCCGCCGGACACTATGAACCGTTCTACTACTACCTGGCCAAGCTGCCGGAAGCCTTCCTGCCCTGGAACCTGCTGGTGTACCTGGGCCTGTGGAACCTGCGCAAACGCCTGGTGGACAACCGCCACCTGCTGTTCGCCAGTGTCTGGATCCTGGCCCAGTTCACCCTGCTGACCCTGGCCTCCAGCAAGCGCATGGTCTACCTGATGTCCATGGCTCCGGCCGCCGCCATCATCGCCGCCGAGTACTCGGTGGTGATCCTCGAGTGGCTGCGTCGACGCTCGGCCAGTTCGACCTTCAGCGCCAAACTGGTGAAACATCACCGGCCCCTGGCAATGGGGCTGATGGCGCTGGTGGTCGGCGGCTACCTGGTAGCGGCAGCGCTGGAGTCGCGCTCCGACGTCAAGAACTCCTTCAAACCGCTGACCGACCAGGTCATCGAACTGCAGGCCCACGGCAAGCAGGTTGCGCTGTTCCAGCCGGAAGAGCGCCTGGCCTCGACCGTGTTCTATACCCAACGCCAGCAACAAGTGTTGATGACCGAAGCCGAGTTGAGCGCTTTCCTGGCTGCCTCGCCGGACAATGTGGTCATTGTCGACCAGGGCCTGAAAATCCCGGCACCTCCGGCACCGGCCAAGGTCCTGAGCAGTGTCACCATCGGCGGCAAGCGTCTGTATAACTTCTACGGGCAATAAACGCCCCCATACGCTCCCCCCCAAAAAACCGGTGCCTTCGTAGCGCCGGTTTTTTTTCACCCGAAACCGACTTCACGAACAGCCAAACGACAAACACGGCTATCCTCGCCCCCACAACACAGAAACATGCTGTATGACAAAATATCGTTCAGCTATCTGTGTTACCGCCGATAGAAGCTCTACCAACAAATTCAGCTGGCTCCAAAAACAACACCTTCCAGCCACCCGATAGCACGCAACACAACGTTCCTGGAGGAATTCGATGAATAGCTGGTTTGGCAATATCAGCGTCAACCTGAAACTTGGCCTGGGTTTCGGCTTGGTGCTGCTCCTGACCACCATGCTGGCCCTGACCGGCTGGAACAGCCTGGGCGGCCTGATCGATCGCAGCAACTGGATGAGCGACATCACCCAGCTCAACGCCTCGCTGACCAAACTGCGCGTGGCCCGCCTGCAATATATGCTGGCCGATGGCAACGAAACCGCCGCACAGAACGTGCAGGTCACCCTGGAAGCCTTCATCGCCCAGCAGCAAAAGCTGATCGGCAGCTTCAAGAGCCCGGAAAACCTCAAGCTGCTCAAAGAGCAGGCCGACCTTATCTCGCAATACCAGCAATCGCTGAACAAGATGCGCGATGCCTATCGCACCGGCAACGGCGCCCGCCAGACCATGGGTGACAACGCCGAGACCGTCAACAAGCTGATCAACGCCATCCACGACCAGGTGCTGAACATGCAGCCTGGCGAGGAAGGCCGCTTCGAACGCTTCCAGGCCATCACCCGGGCCAAGGAACAGTTTCAGTTGACCCGCTATGAAGTGCGCGGTTATGCCGCCAACAGCAACCCGGACACCGAGCAGAAAGCCTTCAATCAGTTGAGCGAAGCGATCGACGGGCTCAAAGCACTGGCGCAAGCCTTCAGCAGTGCCGAACAGGCCTCCGTGACCCAGCTCGAGACGGCCCTGGGCAACTACCGCAGCGCCTTGCAGGCCTACAAAGCGGCCAACGCCGGCATCGCCCAGGCGCGCAAGGAAATGACCGACCAGGGCACCGACATCGTCACTCGCAGCGAAGCGCTGTATCAGATCCAACTGGACCGACGCGACAGCGAAAGCGCCCAGGCCCGCACCTTCCAACTGGGCAGTACGCTGCTGGCGTTGCTGGTCGGGATTCTCGCCGCTGTGGTCATCACTCGGCAGATCACCCGCCCGATCCGCGAGACCCTCGGTGTGGTCGAGCGCATTGCCGCCGGTGACCTGACCCACAACCTGGTGGTGACCCGCCGTGACGAACTGGGTGTGCTGCAACAAGGCATCCAGCGCATGGGCAGCACCCTGCGCGACCTGATCAGCGGTATCCGCGATGGTGTCACCCAGATCGCCAGCGCCGCCGAGGAACTCTCGGCGGTCACCGAACAGACCAGCGCCGGGGTCAACAGCCAGAAAATCGAAACCGATCAGGTGGCCACGGCGATGCACGAAATGACCGCCACCGTTCAGGAGGTCGCGCGCAATGCCGAACAGGCCTCCCAGGCCGCCGCCGCCGCGGACGGTGAAGCCCGTGAAGGTGACAAGGTGGTCGGCGAGGCCATTGCCCAGATCGAACGCCTGGCCACCGAAGTGGTGCGTTCGACCGAAGCCATGACCGTGCTGCAACAGGAAAGCGACAAGATCGGCGCGGTCATGGATGTGATCAAGGCCGTGGCCGAACAAACCAACCTGCTGGCACTCAACGCCGCCATCGAGGCGGCCCGGGCCGGTGAAGCCGGACGCGGGTTTGCCGTGGTGGCTGACGAAGTGCGCGGCCTGGCCCAGCGTACCCAGAAGTCCACCGAAGAGATCGAGGGCCTGGTGGCCGCCTTGCAGAACGGTACCCAGCAAGTGGCGAACGTGATGAACAACAGCCGCAACCTGACCGACAGCAGTGTCGCCCTGACCCGCAAGGCCGGCGTCTCACTGGAGAACATCACCCGCACGGTGTCGAACATCCAGTCGATGAACCAGCAGATCGCCGCGGCAGCCGAGCAGCAGAGCGCGGTGGCCGAGGAAATCAGCCGGAGTATCGTCAATGTGCGCGATGTGTCCGAACAGGCCGCCGCCGCCAGCGACGAAACCGCGGCGTCCAGCGTCGAGCTGGCCCGGTTGGGTAATCAGTTGCAGATGATGGTCAGCCACTTCCGCGTGTAACGCCACTGTCTCGCCAGGCCCCACAGAACGGAAACTGTGGAGCCGGCGGACGCTGTCAGACGCAAATCGCGTGGGTAAATACCAGCCGATTGCCGAACGGATCGTAAATCGCCATGTCCAGGCTGCCCCAGGGCATCGCCTGGATCTCCAGCGGTTCAGCATCGCCGGCCTTGTCCAGCAACTGCGCCCTGAAGCCTTCCAGTTCGTCGGTTTCGATGCGCAACGCCGCCCCCGGCGCGGCATCGCCAGTGTGCTCGCTCAGGTGCAGCACGCAATCCCCCCGGGACACTTGCAGGTACAGGGGAAACCCGGGCTCGAAACGGTGCCGCCAATCGACGCTGAACCCAAGGAAGTCAACGTAGAACGCCAAGGCCTTGCCTTCGTCTTCGATACGCAAGATGGGAGTGGTTTTACCGAAGCTCATGACGGGTCTTCCTGGCTACCTGAGTTAAAGCGCTTCGGCCTGGAAAGCAGATTCTTTAATAGCCAGATGCCACTACTACTAAAAGCGCGAAGCGCCTCGCAAAAACCGCGTCGTAAAGCCTCCGTGCGCGCAGACAAGCGAGCAGATCCCAGAGCCTGGTCGGGCTGATCGCCACCCAGGCCCGGAAGCGATCGACCCGCTGTTCCTTCACACCATCTCGTTGAGAATCCACTCGGTCACCGAGGTGCGCTTGGGCACCCAACCCAGCAGTTCGCGGGCCTTCCTGCCGCGCACCCGGCTGTTGGAGCCCAGGCCATAGTTGGCCATTTCATAACCCCATTCGGCCTCGGCGTCGGCCAGCGGCCAGTCCTGCGGTTCACCCAGGCCCAGGGCCCGGGCCATGGCGGTGGTCATCTGGAAAAACGCCGCCTCGCCGCTTTCCACGAAGTAGAAGGCGCCCGCCGGGGTCTTGGCCAGTGCCAGCAGATACAGCGCCACCACATCATCGATATGCACGTTGGACCAGATGTTCCGGCCCGTGCCGACATGCCGCACCACGCCACTCTTGCGCGCCTGTTTGAGCAGCCGCGGCAACTGCACGCTGTCGCGGTTCACACCCTGGCTGTGGCCGTAGATCAGTGTGTTGCAGAGCACCGCCGAACGCACGCCAAAGGCCGCCGCGTCCAGCACCAGATGGTCGATGGCCACGCGCGCGGCCTTGTCGACGGTGGGTGCGGGCAATTGGTCTTCGTGGTAGATGCTGTCGCTGGCCAGGCCGCCGGATGCGTCGCCGACGATGCTCGAACCGCTGGTGTGCAGGAACACCTTGTCGGAACCGCGCAGGGCGCCGAGCAAGGCTTCAACCGCACCCCGATGGTCGCTGCTGGCGGCGTTGATCACCGCATCGGCCCGACGCGCCTGCTCAGCGAGCAGGGTGCTGTCATCCAGGGTACCGATAAGCGGGGTAATGCCCAGTTGGCGCATGTCTTCGGCCTGCCCGGCGCTACGTACCAGGCCCGTGACCTGATGACCGGCCTTGACCAGGCCGGTGGCGATGGAGCCGCCGATAAAGCCGGCGGCGCCGGTAATGAAAACGTTCATGGAGAAACTCCGTGCAGGGGTCAGTGATGGATCCAGTATCGAAGACTTATCCGTGCCGAATAAGCCTGGATGACCCAATTCACTCTTGCGCAGGAATCACGAATTGCCTGAGTACAACCGGCACTTCCCCGTAAAACGCTGACTCTGCACGGTCCTTGTAGGAGCCGGCTTGCCGGCGATTGCGATGCCACATTCACCACCGCCATCGCCAGCAAGCCGGCGCCTACAGGTGACGCCGTGGTCTCAGGCGGCGCATTGCCTTAACCGACCAACACCGGATCGGCATAACCCGCCAGCTTGCCCTGGATAAAATCGAGGAAGCACTGGATCCGCAATGCCAGTTGCGAGTTGCGGTAGTACACCGCGTGAATCGGCTGGCGATAGCCACTGTTGGCCTCGGGCAAAATCACCTGCAGGCGCCCGGCCTGAATGTCCTGATGGGTCATGAAATGCGACAGGCAGACAATGCCCTGCCCTTCCAGCGCCAACTGGCGCAAGGTCTCGCCGCTGGACGCGCTGATGCCCGGCTGGATCTGCCAGCGGTCGCCCTGGGCATGCCGCAACGGCCAGTGATTGAGGCTTTCGGTCTGGGTGAACCCGAGCAACGTATGCCCGGACAACTCGCTGACGCTGGCCGGTATCCCATGCGTCTCCAGGTACGCGGGGCTGGCGAGGATATTCAGCGGGCTGCTGCCCAGGGAGCGCGCATGCAGGGTCGAGTCCGCCAGGTTGCCGATACGAATGGCGATATCGGTGCTTTGCTCCAGCAGGTCGATGATCAGGTCGTTGCTGTTGAGCTCCAGCTGGATATCCGGATACAGGCGGCGAAACTCCGCGATATAAGGCACCACCGCGTGCAACATGAAGGGCGAAGCGGCATTGATCCGCAGGCGTCCGGCGGGCGTCTGCTGACGCAAGGACAGCCGCTCTTCCAGTTCATCCATCTGCGCCAGGATCTGCTTGGCCCGCTCGAAGAAGAACTTGCCCTCCTCGGTCAAATCCATGCGCCGCGTGGTGCGGTTGATCAAGGTGGTTTCCAACTTGGCCTCAAGCCGCGACAGGCTCCGGCTGACCGCCGAGGGCGTCTGGCCGACCTGTTCAGCCGCGGCGGAAATCGAGCCGCACTCGATGACACACACGAAGATCTGCAACTCATCGGATCTGGCTTTCAACCGCTATCCCTCATGGAAAACTTGCTCAACAGTCGCCGTATTCCACGGCCACTTTATTTTGTCTGAAATGTATTAATCCAAACACAATTATCACACTGGCCTGCTCCGTCTTCAGACGTTGCTTCCCTTAACTAACTTACGATTTTTAGAGGCTTATTGACGCCAATATCCCGGCAAAACTCGCCCTGTTCCACGTCGCTGCGCTTCAAGACAGACTGTTTGCCACACCGGTATAATTCGATATATCGAAAGCCTCAATTATCACTTATTCTCAGTCGCGCAAGCATGACACGATAGACACGGGACAGGCTCCCGCTCAAAGCCGAGAAAAGAACGACTCCTTTCGCCGACAACGAAAACAACTGTGCCTCACCGACCTTTCGGTTATGCACCGAGGCAAACGAGACGGGTGCTTTAAGGATGCTTGTATGATGTGTAACGGACTTGCCAATGTCGCTTGATTTCGCAATTGATGTCCAAGACCTGAGCAAATGCTATCAGATCTACGACGCTCCCCAAGACCGCCTGTTGCAAATGCTGCTGCGCAACCGCAAGCAGTTTTATCGTGAGTTCTGGGCGCTCAAAGCCCTGTCACTGCAAATTCGCCGAGGCGAAACCGTCGGCATTATTGGCCGCAACGGCAGCGGAAAATCCACGCTCTTGCAGTTGATCTGCGGCACCTTGACGCCCACCCAGGGCAACCTCCAGGTCCGAGGCCGGATTGCCGCCCTGCTGGAGTTGGGTTCTGGCTTCAATCCGGAATTCAGCGGTCGAGAGAATGTCTACCTCAACGCCGCGGTCCTGGGCCTGACGTCGGCGCAGATCGACGCCCGCTTCGAAGAGATCCAGACCTTCGCCAACATTGGCGACTTTATCGACCAACCGACCAAGACCTACTCCAGCGGCATGCTGGTACGGTTGGCCTTTGCGGTATCGGTGTGCGTGGAGCCGGACATCCTCATCGTCGACGAAGCGCTTTCCGTGGGCGACGCGGCCTTCCAGTTCAAGTGCCTGAACCGTCTGGAGGCCCTGACCAAAAGTGGCACCACGCTGCTGTTCGTGTCCCACGATATGAGCCTGGTCAAACGCTTCTGCCACCGGGTGATTTACCTGCGCCAAGGCCAACTGGTTGCCAGCGGTACTCCCGAAGACATGGCCGAGCTGTACCTGCTCGACATGCGTGATGAACAGCGACGCGGGGCCTCCGGAGGCAATATCGCCGTCACACGCAAGTCCTTCCTCGACACCCGGGACGGTATCGCCTTCGGCACCACCGAGGGGCATATCAGCAGCGCCGTGTTCACCAATACACAAGCGCTGACATCCGCCTACCTGTACGGCGAAAATATCGAGATCCACGTCCAGGCCCGGATTCAAACATCGGTCCGCCACCCGTCGATCAGCCTCACCCTTCAAGAAGCCCACCTGCTGGTCATCGGCGGCGCCAACCTGGCGCTTTCGGTAGAGCCGGAGGAAAACGGCTGGCAGCGCGCTTCAATCACTATCACCTTCAAGGCAAAGCTGGCGGCAGGTCGTTATCACATCACCCTCAAACTCATGGATGGGCTGATCGAACACACCGCCCAACTGATCGAAAAGCAAGTCGCGCCGTTGGCTTTCGAGATGTTGCCCAACGCCGAAAATTTTCTTGGGGTTGTCGATCTGGGTTTACAGGCCGTCGACGTATCCGCCCGGGAAAATCCTCTATTCAATAACGGAATCGCACCATGCAAATGACTGCACGTACCTGGCACATCGGAATCTTCGGCACTTTCGATGTAGAGAACTATGGTGACTTGCTGTTCCCGATCCTCGCCGAAGCCGAATTAAGCAAGCGCCTTGGCTCGGTTCAACTGCATCGTTTTTCCTACAATGCAAAAACTCAAGCCGAGTGGCCCTATACCGTTACTTCGCTAACCGAACTGCCGGAATTGGCCGAGCAACTCGACGGCGTCCTGATCGGCGGTGGTTTCATCATCCGCTTCGACAAGGTCGTCGCCCATGGCTACGCGCCTCCCAGCCCGGATATTCATCACCCCACGGGTTATTGGCTATCGCCGGCGCTGATTGCCCAGCAGCATGGCGTCCCGGTGGTCTGGAACGCTCCGGGCATGCATTGCAATGATATTCCCGAGTGGAGCACGCCCCTGCTCAAGCTCGCGCTGGAACACAGCCAATGTGTGCGGGTCCGGGATGAGCCGTCACGCGCCAGCCTGAGAGAGCTCAGCCCCAACACCGACATTCAAGTGCTGCCCGATACCGCCTTTAACCTGCCGAGCCTGATCGACGAGCAACACCCCAGCGCGGCCTTTGCCAAGCTGTGCGGGACCTGCGGGCTGGGTGCGCCGTATATCGTTATCCAGTCGATTCACGTGGTTGAGCCGTTTTTACAACTGTTCGAACAACACCCGGAGGCGTTAGCCGGCTACCGCCTGCTGGTCATGCCGATCGGCCCGGTGCTGGGTGACCATCACATGGTGGTGACAACGCGTATCCCCAACACCATCACCTTGCCTTTCTGGCCGGACCCGCTACTGCTGGCGGAGATCCTCGGCCATGCCCAAGCGGTCATCGGTCACAGCTATCACTTGTCCATCAGCGCCCTGGTCTTTGGCGTGCCGGTGTTTTCCACAGCGGACCTGAGCACTGGCAAATACACCGCACTGGCCAAAATGGGTCAGATGCATGCACTGCCGAAAGAGGAAGAACTGACGGTGCAATGGTTCACTTCACGGATTGGCAAAACCCAGCCGCCCCTGTCGCTAAAAACCGCAGCGGTGGAGCTGAACACCTATTGGGACCAGGTCGCGAACATCATCGTCCAAGGGAAGACCTCGTCGCGCCGCGCCCTCAATCGCTTCTGGCAACATCTGCCCACCTTGCTTGAACGCGGCGATAACCAGCCCCCGGCACTGACAGAACCGCCAGCACCTACGCTCGACTTTCTGAATATCGAGCTCAACGCACGGCAGCGACAGATCTTCCTACTGACAGAACAACTTGCGCTCAGCGAGAAGGCGATCATGACGCTGCAAAACTCCAACAGTTTCAAACTCACAGCGCCTTTGCGCTCGCTGGGGCGTGGTTTCAGAAAATTGAGAGCGCGACAAATGCAACCCATCCTGAACCTGTCGGCGCTCAAACACGGCGCACTCAAGAGCGACCCGTTTGCATGGGCCGAAATCGGCAACCTGTATTCGGCGCAAGACGCGGCCGCCCTGGCCGCGACCTATCCCCACGATCATTTCAAGACCGTGGCCGGTTATGGCGGCGAAAAGGATTATGAGTATGAGGCCCGCGCCTTGTTACCCATGGGTAGCAAGGCCATTGCCTACGAATCGGAACTGAGCGATGTCTGGCGCCGGCTTGCCCGGGATCTGTGCAGCGCCGCCTATCGCGAGGCCCTCAGCGCCTTGACCGACCAGGACCTGCGCCAGGCACCGATGGAAGTGAATGTTTTCCACTACGGCCCGGGGGCCAGCCTCGGCGCCCATCCGGACCTGCCGGACAAACGGGTCACGCATATTCTCTATTTCAATGAGTCCTGGGATCGGGCCCATGGCGGCTGCCTGAACATCCTGCGCGGCAAGGACCCCGCCGCGGTGGCCGCGCGGGTCGAGCCACTGGTGGGCAACTCTGCCGTGCTGGTGCGTTCGAACAACTCCTGGCACGCCGTCTCTCCCGTCGTCTCTGAGCAACGAATCTCGCGCCGAAGCATGACGGTGACCTTCTACCAGCCCGGCTCCGAAAGCTCGATGTGGCCATCTGGCGATACCACGCCGCTGCACAGCTACCCACGAGACTGATTGAAACAGACCGGGGCCGGAGTCCTCCGTTCCCGGTTACGTCAAACATCAACCACCGATCAGCAGATGCCCGCCCAGCAGGCCCATGCCGATAAAGAACACCCGCTTGAACAACGTGGCACTGACCCGTTGGCGCAACCATTGCCCGAACAGCATGCCGAGAATCGCCGGGAGCAAGACCAGCAATGAAGCCCCCAGGGCCCCCTCCCCCAGCGCCCCACGCCAGAACAGAGCGAGGGCCAGCGCCAGGGTCGAAACGGTGAACGACAGGCCCAGCGCCTGCACCAGCTCATCCTTGTTCAAGCCCAGCGCCTGCAGGTAAGGCACCGCAGGAATCACGAACACACCGGTAGCCGAGGTGATGAGCCCGGTGACCAGCCCACAGACCGGGCCCAGCCAGCGCGCCGTTCGAGTACCGACTCGCAGCACCGGTAGAAACAGGCCACTCAAGGCATACAGCAGCAAGGCGGCGCCCAACGCCCGCGCCATCCCATGACCGCCGTCCATCCCGCCCGACCACCAGGTGCCGGCAGCGGTGCCGAGGAAGATCGCCAGTAACATCGGCCACAGACGTTTGAGCAGGGTCGACAGGTGCCCGCCCGCCGCCAGTTGCCAGACATTGGTCAAGGTCGCTGGGATGATCAACAAGGCCGCAGCCTGCGTCGGCGCCATAGCCAGGCCGAGCAAGCCCATGGCAACCGTCGGCAGCCCGAGGCCGATTACGCCCTTGATCATGCCCGCCAGCAGAAAGGTGCCCAGCACCAGCAGGGAAAGGGCCAGGCCCAGGCTTTGGTAAAACTCGAGGAATGTATTCATGGCGACAGACTGGACCCGGGCGATGGGTTTGAAAATCTGTCATGCATTGAGCTAGCCTCTTGGATAATGAGAGGCAGATTCAACCTGTGGGAACCGGCTTGCCGGCGATGAGATCCTTGAGTCTTGCATTGCCCTGACGGCCGCCATCGCCAGCAAGCTGGCTCCTACATTAGGGGAGCGGCGTACCGAATCGAGTGTATGAATGTACTTTGACCTGATCGACCTTCGGCTGTACCTGAATATCCTCGATGCCGGCAATATCACCGCCGGAGCCGCGCGCAGTCATTTGTCGCTGCCGGCCGCCAGTGCGCGGATACGGGCCCTGGAAACCTCCTTCGGCACAGCGTTTTTCCTGCGCGGTCGCCGTGGCGTCAGCCCCACACCCGCCGGCAAGGCCCTGGCCCAGCATGCCCGACTGATGCTGCAACAGGCCGAACGCCTGCGCCAGGACCTGGCCGAGTACGCCCATGGCGTGAAAGGCCAGGTCCGCCTGCTGGGCAACAGCGCGGCGATCAGCGAATACCTGCCAGAACGGCTCGCCGACTTCCTGCGCAACCACCCGCATATCGACCTAGACCTGCAGGAGTTGCCCAGCTTGCGCATTGTCCACGCCATCAGCCAGGGCGCGGCGGAAATCGGCATCGTCTCCGATGCGGTGGACACCCTGGACCTGCAGACCCGCCCCTTTTGCGACGATCCATTGGTGGTGGCGATCCCCCTGGACCACCTCCTGGCACAGCAGCCGCATCTGCGCTTCAGCGATACCCTGCGCCACGAACAGGTCGGCCTGCCCGCCGGCAGCGCCCTGGCGGTGTACCTGGAGGAACAGGCCTTGCACCTGGGAACGCGCCTGCAACTGCGGGTGCGAGCCGACAGCTTTGACGGCGTGTTGCGCATGGTCGCCCGCGGTGCCGGTCCCGGCATTGTGCCCCAGGCGACCCTGGAGCGTTGGCCGGGCGCGGCGGCCTTTACCAGCCGTCCACTGCCCGAGCCCTGGGCCCGGCGCAAGCTGCTGCTGTGCGCCCGTTCGTTCGCACACCTGCCGGGTTACGCCCAGGCCTTGCTCGAGGCTTTATGCGCTCATGGGCAGGTCGATGTCGAACCTGGACAACTGCCCGGCTCCGGCGACCGCTAGGGTGCAGGCTTCCTCACGAACCTGCGCCCGGAGCCCAACATGTCCAATCCACCGATCACCGTTCTGCGCGACACCCACCCGTTGCCGGTCCTCGATGCCTGCAAATGGGAAAAACTGGCGGGCGACCCGCACACCGTCAACCTCAACGCCTACACCAGCGAAGACGGCAGCAAGATCATGGGCACCTGGATCTGCACCCCGGGCAAATGGCGGGTCGAGTACCTGAAGTGGGAGTACTGCCACTTCCAGGAAGGCTATTGCATCATCACCCCGGACGGCCTGGCGCCGATCCACCTGCGTGCCGGCGATATCTTCGTGATCGAACCCGGGATGAAAGGCACCTGGGAAGTGGTGGAAACCGTGCGCAAGTACTTCGTCTTCGCCTGATTTCGCGCAGCCGGAACTGACCGCTGGTGAACCGACGGACAACCCTGTCACGTCGTTTCACCCGGCCCCCGCGGTTCTGCTAGACGGTTTCGCCGAGCGCTGAAACCGTCGTCCCGACGCGACTGGCCACCACATAGATAAGCGCGCCACTGCTGGCACCGATCAGCCATCCCCAGTCACCGACATTCACGATCAAGCCAAAGGCACCCAGCAACGCCAGGCCGATCGACAGGCTTCCCGACACGATCAGCGCAAACAACGCCTTGGTGTTCCAACCACCTTCGAAATACAGCGAGCCACTCGGCGACAGGCTGTACAAATCCTCCAGCTTGATGACCTGGCGCTTCACCCGATAGTAGTCGGCGACCATGATGCCGAACATCGGCCCCAGCACAGCGCCGAAGATACTCACGAATATCGTGATCGCCTGGGGACTTGAGACGAACAGCCATGGGCAGACCAGCACCGACAGGATCGACGTGATCAGACCACCCAGCTTGAAGTTGATTTTCTGCGGCGCCAGATTGGCGATGTCATAGGCGGGCGAGACGAAGTTCGCCACGATATTGATGCCCATGGTGGCGACGATGAAGGTGATCGCGCCGATGATCGAGACCAGTGGGTTGTTGATTTTTTCGACAATCAGCACCGGGTCCATGATGGCCTCGCCGAAGACCTTCATCGAACCGCCCGTGACGATGACCGTGATGATCGCGAAGACGATGAAGTTCACCGGTAGCCCCCAGAAGTTGCCCTTTTTCATCACCGCCTCAGTCTTGGCGAAACGGGAAAAGTCACCGAAGTTCAGCAGCAGCGCGGCGAAGTAGGCCACGATCAGCATCGCCGCGCCGGCCATCAGGCCGATCGACTCCAGGCCGGTGAAGTGCTTGTCGGTGAACTGCATCGAGAAGCTGTCCAGGCCGGTCTTCGAGATCATCCAGCCAGCCAGCGCGAACATGACCACATAGACCACCGGGCCGCAGAAATCGATAAATTTGCGAATCGTCTCCATCCCGGCGAGGAAGATCACCAGCTGAAAGAACCACATGAAGGCGAAACTGATCCAGCCCAGCGTGGAAAGCCCCAGCAGGCTGTTGTGGGTGAACGCCGCCGCCGAGGGCAGCACCGCGATCACCAGAACCTGCACGGCCTTGGAGGCGAAATAGGTCTGCACGCCGTACCAGACGATACCCACGACCCCGCGCACGACCGCCGCGAGGTTGGCGCCCCTGACACCGAAAGACATGCGCGCGACCACCGGAAACGGGATGCCGTACTTTTGCGACGGCCTGCCGATCAGGTTCATCAGGAAGTAGACGATCGTGATCCCGACGATCATCGAGAGCAACACCTGCCAACCCGTCAGCCCGAGAAAGAACAGGCTGGCGGCAAAGGTATAACCGCCTACCGAGTGAACGTCGGACATCCACATCGAGAACAGGCTGAACGTCCCCCAGGTGCGTCCCTCCGGCGGCGTGGGGGCAAGGTCCTGGTTGTAGAGCTGGGCGTGTGCGCCGGTGATGACGACCACCGGGACCTGATTTGCATCGATAGACATTGGGTAACTCCCATGATTTTTCGCATTCTGATTGGCGTTATTTTTGAATACATATGCGCGCGATATTGGCTACAACCTCAAGCCTGATAAACACGCTTCAGCAAAATACGCGCCAGAAAAATCATGCTCCGTCTTATGGGTACACGCAGATCCGATCTTGAAGGGGCTGTACTGCATGGAGACTTTTCGATTGACGCGACTAAACGCATAAAAATGGATACATCCAATGGCTAAAATTGTTCATTGGAGTGCTCGTTCAGCGTAGACGCTTATTTTGCGAGCAAGGGCATCGCGGCCGCTTTTGTGCTGCAAAGGCGTACCGAAGATCATTCGAGCGATACGGGGGTGGCGGCTTGGCCGCGCCAAGGAGCGAGAGCGGTGCACACCTTGCGCCAATCTGGTGCCAGATATCGCTGAAGTTCACCCCCGGGACCCAGCTCAGAACAGCCCCAACTGCCCGCCGATCAGGGTGCCGAAATCATCCTGCACAAACGGCAGGATTGCGTCCGCCACCGGTTGTAGCTGCCGGGTGATGTAGTGGTCGTAGTCAATCGGCGCGCGGCGTATCTCCAGCGGCTCGGGCCCGGCCAGGGTGATCACGTAGCTGATCCAGCCACCGTTCTGGTACTGCCGAGGCCGGCCCTGTGCATCGTTGTACTCATCGGCCAGGCGTGCCGCCCGCACATGCGGCGGCACATTGCGCTGGTAGTCGCCCAACTGGCGGCGCAGGCGCTTGCGGTAGACCAGCCGGTCGTCCAACGCCCCCGCCAAAGTCCGGCGCACATAGTCACGTACATAGTCCTGATACGGCACCCGGTCGAAGATCCGCCGATACAATTCCTGCTGGAAGTCCTGGGCCAATGGCGACCAGTCGCTGCGCACGGTTTCCAGGCCTTTGTAGATCATCTCCTGGCTACCGTCGGCACGGGTCACCAGGCCGGCATAACGTTTCTTGCTGCCCTCCTCGGCACCACGAATGGTCGGCATCAGGAAGCGGCTGAAATGGGTTTCGAACTGTAGCTCCAGGGCACTGCTCAGCCCGAGTTCCTGTTGCAGATGCTCACGCCACCATTGGTTGACCTGGGCCACCAGGCTACGGCCGATCTGCGCGGCGTCTTCATCGCTGTGGGCACGCTTGAGCCAGACGAAGGTGGAGTCGGTGTCGCCATAGATCACCGCGTAACCCTGGGCTTCGATCAACTGTCGGGTCCGGCGCATGATCTCGTGACCGCGCAGGGTGATGGAGGACGCCAGGCGCGTATCGAAAAAGCGGCAGCCGCTGGAGCCGAGTACGCCGTAGAAGGCGTTCATGATGATCTTCAGGGCCTGGGACAGCGGCGCGTTGTGTTCGCGCTTGGCCGTCTCCCGCCCCTGCCAGACGCTCTCGACGATGGCCGGCAGGCAATGCCGCGTGCGCGAGAAACGTGCGCCACGAAAGCCGGGCACCGAGTCACTGTCTTCGGGATGGCGCAAACCTTCCACCAGCCCCACCGGGTCGATCAGGAAGGTGCGGATGATCGACGGATAGAGGCTTTTGTAATCGAGCACCAGCACCGACTCGTACAGGCCGGGCCGCGAGTCCATCACAAAACCGCCGGGACTGGCTTCGGGGGTGCGCTCGCCCAGGTTCGGCGCGACGAAGCCCTGGCGATGCATCAACGGCAGATAGAGATGGGTGAAAGCCGCCACCGAACCGCCGCTGCGGTCGGTGGGCAAGCCAGTGACCGTGGCGCGCTCCAGCAGGAAGGTCAGCAACTGGGTCTTGTCGAAGATTCGCGTCACCAGCTCGCAGTCCTTGAGGTTGTAGCGCGCCAGGGCGGGCTTGTCCTCCGCGAACATGCGGTCGATCTCGTCCATGCGCTGGTACGGGTTGTCGATCGACTTGCCCTCGCCGAGCAGGTGTTGCGCCACGTATTCGAGGCTGAAGGAAGGGAAGCTCCAGGTGGCCGAACGCAGGGCCTCGATGCCGTCGATGATCAAGCGGCCGGCGGCGGCGGCAAAGTAGTGGGTATTGCGGGCGCCGTTGTCGCGCCAGCCCATGACGTCGCCATCACGTCCCAGGCGCAGCGGCACCTTCAGGCGTTCGGCGTGCTCATGCAGTACACGCAGGTCGAACTGCACCAGGTTCCAGCCGATGATCGCGTCGGGGTCGTGCAGGGCCAGCCAGTCGTTCAGGGCTTCGAGCAACCCAGCACGAGTGTCACGGTAGTCGAACTTGAAATCGACCTGCGTGGCATCGCCGTTGGCCGGGCCCAACATGTACACCTGGCGCTCGCCGCAGCCTTCCAGGGCGATGGAATACAGCTCGCCCTGCATGGTGGTCTCGATATCCAGCGACACCAGCTTCAAGCGCGGACGATAGTCCGGCGCCGGTTTCATCTGGGTATCGAGCAGCGGGCCGTCCGCGCTGGCGGTGCCGTCGAACTGAACCGGCGCGGTGATAAAGCGCTCCATCAGGAAGCGCTCGGGCGGGCGTATATCGGCTTCATAGACATCGACGCCGCCCTTGCGCAGCAACTTTTCGATATTCATCAGCTGCCGGTGTTGCTGGCAATACAGGCCGAGAACCGGACGGTGGTGAAAGTCCAGCAGTTCCAGCGGGCGCAGTTCGACTCCGCGCTCACCGCGCAACAAGGCTTCGGCACGTTGACGATGGGCGACGGGAATGAAGGCGACGGAGGGTTGCGGCGGTAGCCGGACATGCCGGGGACCGTTGTCGGTGGCCAGCCAGAACTCGACCTGCGTGCCCGCGGGGGTGTCGCGCCAATGCCGGGTCAGGACAAAACCCTGCTGTAGATCCACCACCCGCACCTCGAAAGCATTTTCAGGGGGATGATTCTACGCGTCCTGGGCGGCCAGGTGTGTGGGAGCGGAGCTTGTCGCATCGCCGCTGCGCCGCGAAGAGAAGGCTGCGGTCTTACAGATACACCGCATTATCGTTCTTCGCGGGCAAGCTCCGCTCCCACATTCAAAGCGGTGTTCCAACACAACAATACCGTCATACGAAAAACCCTGTGGGAGCGGAGCTTGCCCGCGAAGGGAGCACCGCGGTCTTGCAGGCACACCGCGGTGCTCCCTTCGCGGCGCTGCAACGATCCGTCAATCCCCCAATCCCCGCCCCCACAGACCTACGGCTTGCGATAGGCATTGATGATCGCCGAAAAATCCAGGCCACCGTCCCCGCGCAAACTCATCGCCTGATAAAGCTGCTGCGCCACCGCGCCCAGCACCACCGGCTGATGCGCCTGACGCGCCGCTTCCGTAGCCAACCCCAGATCCTTCAACATCAACTCGGCCCCAAAACCACCGGTATAACCACGCGAGGCCGGCGCCGTATCGACGATCCCCGGCCAGGGGTTATAGGTTTCCGAACTCCAGCAACGCCCAGTGGAACTGTTGATCACTCCGGCCAGTACCTGGGTGTCGATCCCCAGTGCCGCGCCAAGGGCCATGGCTTCGCTGACCCCGACCATGGAAATGCCCAGCAGCAGGTTGTTGCAGATCTTGGCAATCTGCCCGGTGCCCACTTCGCCGCAATGGACGATATTGCGACCCATCTGCGCCAGCACCGGTTGCAGGGTGGCGAACAGCTCCGCCGAAGCGCCGACCATAAAGGTCAGAGTCCCGGCCGCCGCACCGCCAGTCCCACCAGACACCGGCGCATCGCCCATCGCCACGCCCTGCTTGGCCGCCGCCGCCGCGACATCCTTGGCGGTCTGTGGATCGATGGTACTGCAATCCACCGCCGGAACGCCGCGACCGATACCGGCCAGCACACCGTCCTCGCCCAGCCAGACGCTGCGCACATGGGCCGCGGCCGGCAACATGGTAATCACCAGCTCGCTGCCCTGGGCGGCGGCTTTCGGCGATGCGCTGATGGTCCCGCCGAGGGCGGCCAGCTCCTCCAGCACGGTCTTGTTCAGGTCGAACAGGTTCAGGCTGTGCCCGGCCTTGATCAGGTTGCGCGCCATCGGCGCGCCCATGTTGCCCAAGCCGATAAATGCAATCTTCATGGCAGATTCCTCGCTCAGCGCAGATTGATGGTGGTGTTCACACCATGGTTGACACTGTCATCGTCGAACCAGCGACTGGTGACAGTCTTGGTCTGAGTGTAGAACTGCACCACCTGCTTGCCGTACGGACCGAGGTCGCCGAGCTTGGAACCGCGCGAACCGGTGAAGCTGAAGAACGGCACCGGCACCGGAATCGGGATATTGATGCCGACCTGGCCGACATCGATTTCGCTCTGGAATTTGCGCGCCGAGGCGCCGCTCTGGGTGAACAGGCCGGTGCCATTGCCAAATGGGTTGGCGTTGACCAAGGCAATCGCCTCGTCGAGCGTGTCGACTTCCAGCACCACCAGCACCGGGCCGAAGATTTCCTGGGTGTAGATCTGCATGTCGGTGGTCACCCCGGAGAACAGGGTCGGGCCGACGAAGTTACCGTGTTCGAAGCCCGGCACCTGGATATCGCGACCGTCCAGCTCGAGCTTGGCGCCTTCCTTGATACCGCTTTCGATCAGGCCCAGTACGCGCGCTTTCGCCCGTTTGGAAATCAGCGGGCCGACATCGGTGCCCGCTTCGCTGCCGGCATTGACCTTGAGCTTCAGCGCCAGGGCCTTGAGGTCCGGCAGCCATTGTTTCGCCGCGCCCACCAGCACCACCGCCGAGGTGGCCATGCAGCGTTGGCCGGCCGCGCCGAAACCGGCGCCAACCAAAGCGTTGAGGGTCTGTTCACGGTTGGCATCGGGCAGCACCACCGCGTGGTTCTTCGCGCCCATCATCGACTGCACGCGCTTGCCGTGACGGCCGGCGAGGTCGTAGACATGGGTGCCGACCGCGGTCGAACCGACGAAGGAAACGGCCTTGATGTCCTTGTGGGTGCACAGCGCATCCACCACCTCCTTGCCACCGTGCACCACGTTCAGCACGCCTGGCGGTACACCGGCTTCCAGTGCCAGTTCCACCAGCAGCAAGGTCGACAGCGGATCCTGCTCGGACGGTTTGAGGACGAAGGTGTTGCCACAGGCAATCGCCATCGGGAACATCCACAGCGGAATCATTGCCGGGAAGTTGAACGGAGTGATCCCGGCGCAGACACCGATGGGCTGGCGCAGGGTATAGGTGTCGACACCGCCGGCGACATTCTCGGCGAACTCGCCCATTTGCAGGGAGCCGATGGAGCAGGCGTGCTCCACCACTTCCAGGCCGCGGAAGATATCGCCTTCGGCGTCGGCAATGGTCTTGCCCTGCTCGGCGCTGAGGACCACGGCGATGCGTTTGGAGTGTTCGCGGATCAGCGCTTGCAGCTTGAGCATGATGCGCATGCGCGCGCCGATCGGGGTCAGCTTCCAGGTCTGGAAGGCACGATGCGCGGCGTCGATGGCGGCGTTGACTTCAGCGGCGGTGGCGAACGGGACTTTGGCCAGGACTTCCTGGGTGGCCGGGTTGACGATGTCGTGCCATTCACTGGTCTGGGATTCGACCCACTCGCCATTGATCAGCAGCTTGGCGGTCTTGAGGGTGGTGTCGGGCTTGAGAGAAACGTTCATGGAAGTCTCCTGAATTATTGTGGGGCCGAATCCGTAGCGGGCGAGGCAGCGCCCGAGCATGGTGACTGGACTGTTTTTGGAGTATAGATGTGCGTTCTTCTAATAAGAATGCACATAAAAACCGGACCAACATGCAAAAAAACATCACGTCTTTGGGCTCATTGAACTGGGACGACCTGAAGTTTTTCCTCGAGGTCGCCCGTACCCGCAAGGCTAGCAGCGCGGCCAAGCGTCTGGCGGTGGACTACACCACGGTGTCGCGCCGTATCAGCTCGTTGGAGGGTGCGCTAGGCACCTTGCTCTTTGAAAAATCCCGGACCAATGGTTTTGTGCTGACCGCCGAAGGCCAGCGTTTGTTGGGGTATGCGGAGTCCATCGAAAGCACCTTGCATATGGCTTGCGAGCAGGTGTCTGGGTCTGGGGTGGCGTTGTCGGGGCATGTGCGGATGGGCTGCACGGAAGGCTTCGGCAGCTTTTTCATCACGCCGCAGCTGAGCCATTTCGTCGATACGTATCCGGCGATTTCCGTCGATATCCTGCCGTTGCCGCACTTCATCAGCCTGTCCAAGCGCGAGGCGGATATCGTCATTGCACTGGAGCGCCCGGAGCATGGGCCGTATGTGTGCTGCAAGCTGTGTGACTATCGTTTGCAGTTGTATGCGACCCAGGAATATCTGGACCAGCATCCGCCGATCCGTCGTGCCAGTGATCTGGGGCGGCATCGGTTTGTCAGCTATGTCGATGATCTGGCGTTCAGCAATGAGCTGCTGTACCTGGCCAATGCCCTGCCGAATGCCACGGCGAATTTGCGCAGCACCAGCGTGATCGCCCAGTTTGTCGCGGCGCAGCAAGGCCGGGCGCTGGCGATCCTGCCATGCTTCCTCGCGGCCGAGGACCCGAGGTTGCTGCCGGTGCTGACGGATGAGGTGAATATCACCCGGCAGTTCTGGATGTACTGCCGGGAGGATTTGCGCAAGCTGAAGCGCATTACCTTGTTGTGGGATTACATTCGGGACGTGACGGAGCGCAATCAGGCGCTGTTGATGGGGGAAACGCGGAGCATGGTTTTCCACGATTGAGACCGGGTGCGATCCCTTGTGGGAGCTGGCTTGCCGGCGAAGGGGCCCTCAAGATCGCTAAAAGCTTCGCGGGCAAGCCACGCTGCTACAAGGTTGTGTGGTGTTTTCAGATCCGCGTTTTTTCCGATCAGGCCTGCCAGGCACTTGGCTGACGATCCGTGAATCGCCCCTGCATTGCATCCAACGCATCGCAGCCATCCTGCAACAGCAGATAGGCCGCTGAGGCGAAGTGTTGGAGATCGCGGTCGCAGGTATTGCCGATGCTCATGCAGGTCAGGCTGTGGCTCAGGTCGCGAGCAGCCTTCAGGCGCTGTATGGCAAATTCGTAGAGATTGCGCACCGGGACATCGAGCTTGAGGTAGAGCACCGGGGCGTCAGTGAGGTTGCTTTGTAGCGGGCGGAAATTGGTCATGGTGTCACTCCGTAATAGTCATAGAGTCACCAACATCTGCGGCTAAACAAACGAGGGTGGCAGCTGTACGCGGGTTAGCCGACCGGGGACTATTACGAAACCCGGCACACCCGCAGGTGTCCCACGTACAGCCGCCATAGCAAAAAACCAGGCAGCAAAAAGCGCCGACATCATAGGGCGCTTCTGCGTTTCGTAACAGTTTCGATCGGCTAAGACCGGTCACCGATTCGTCGATGACCACCGAACTATAGTCCAGCGCCCCGCCGAATAGCTGCCGCTTTTACACCCTGAAATACGTGCCAGTACCGCTGCCAGCGATGGCATTTTCACTCTCTGCGGCAAGGCAATCAGCTTTAAGCACCTCGCTTCAGACACCCGCCTGCTTCAACCGCCGAGCATGCTCGACAAACAACCGGATCGGCTCCGCGCCTTTGCCCACCAACCCGAACGACTGGTTGACGATATCGAAGTGATCCAGCGGATAGTCATCACCGATCACCGTCCCCAAGTGCGAGCTGTTGCGGCCGACCATACCATCGCACTGCCCGGCCTCACGCACAAAGGTTTTGGCGAACAGCCGGCAACTACGGTTGGTGCCATCGAACAGATTGCGCCCACGATCCGTGATCCCCGGCTGCAAGATCCCGGACCAGGAGTAGTAACGCACCCCATTCACCCACTCATCGCCCTGCCCGCCCCAGCTCTGCGGCAACCCTTGGGGATATTGCTGATTGAACAGTGCAACCCCTTCGCTGGTCAGCGACTGGTGTGACGCCGGCAGGTCCATCGGCAGCCTCAGCCCGTAATGGCCCGTGTCCAGCCACCCCATCACCCGCGCCACCATACAAAGCGCCAGGCTGAGCAGACGAGCCGGCAGCCCCTCACGGGGATAGTGCTGGTCAAAATAATCCGCCAGTTCCGAGCCATGATTGGGGCCGGCCACCGAGGTCACCGAGGCCACCCACTCCGGCCGCTTCGCCGCCGCATAACGGGCAGTCAGCGCGCCCTGGCTATGGCCGATCAGGTTGACCTTGTCGACCCCGGTATCACGGCGGATCTGCTCGATCCGCGCCAGCAACTGCTCACCGCGCACCTCACTGGAATGCAGCGGCGAGACCGCCACCGGAAACACCTGCGCGCCACCACGACGCAACGCCGGAACAATCCCGTACCAGTAGGGGAAAAATACCAGGCGAACAAAGCCGAGCATGCCCGGTACCAGCACCAGCGGATAACGTGTGGCAAGTTCTTGCGGCATCCCGTGAGTGTCCCTGAAGGTCAAAAGCCAACGCCTGGCTGCATTGCGAAGAGCAAAGCATCGGCATTGAAGATGACAAATGCATTGTGGCGAGCAGACCCGACGGTACCAGGTCGCTCTTTCAGCCCTTCACCGTCTTCGGCGCCTTGCCCGCTTTCATCTGCTCCAGCAATGGCGCGCACTGGTTCGGCACATCACCACTGGGTGCTACCAGCGCCAGCAGCCCCGCCGCCGGCCCGGCAATCACGCCCAGGGCCACCATACCCGCACCGCGCAACATCAAAGGCACCGCCTGCACACCCGCATCGGGCTTGATGAACTTGCCCCGCACATACAAGGGCGAGCGCAAGGACAACAGGCGCAAACCCTTGGACTCCGGCGTGACCTTCAGGTCCAACTGCTCGTTGGTAAAGTTGGCCGTGCCGTCGATGTAGATGATCGCGTTCTCGGTATCGAAGACAAACAGCCGGGTGGTCGCCAGGCCGCTCTTGATCCCCAGGTCCGCCGCCGCGCAGTTGATCTTCACTTCCTTGTCGCCAAAGATTTTCCCGACCACGTAGTTGCCCACGTTAAGTCCGGCGATCTCCATCAACCCGCGACTGATGGCGCCATCGTTGACCAGCATCTTCAGGTCGCCATTGGCGCTGCCGAGCAATTTCGCCACCGAGTTGCCGGTGCCGGCGATGTCCGCATCGCCATTGAGTTCACCGAAGCTGGTCTGCATCGGTTCGAAAGTCGGGAACAGTTGCTTGAGCTTGAAGTTGCGCGCCGTCAGCTTGGCCCGGCCCTGCATCGGCGTGGTACGGCCATTGAGACCGATCTGCGCATCGAGATTGCCTCCCGCCACACCGAAACGCAGGGGCTCCAGGCTGAGTTCGCCGTCGGTGAGCACCAGGTGGGTATACAGGTCGGTGAACGGCAACTCGCTGCTGTGGACGATGCGCTTGCCGGTGAACTCCACATCGGCGTCCATATCGCGCCAGCGCTCGGTACGGAACTCTTCCACCGGCAGCACCTTGTCCGCCGGCTGTTGGCTTTCACCGCCACGGGCCTTCTGCTTGGCGTTGGAGTCGGCACCGATCAGCGGCGCCAGGTCGGTCATCAGCAGTTGATTGGAGACCAGGGTGCCGCTGAGTTTGGGCCGTGGCTGGCTCGCCAGATAAGTGAGGTCACCGTGAATATCACTGGTGCCGATCTTGCCGTTGAAGCGCTCGTAGGTGAACGCCGCACCCGCAGGATCGCGCAGCTTGGCGATCAGATGGCCGTCGGTCTCATACGCTGGCGAATCCGGCAGGGTGACGCCGGTCAGCGGATAGAGGTTGCCCAGGCTGGAGCCGGACAACGTCAGACGCAGATCCAGGGCGCCGAGGTTGCGCGGGTCGGTCAGGGTCCCGGCGATGGCGATCCGGGTGTCGGCGATCTTCACGTCGGCCTGGACCGGGAAAGGCTTGGCGGCGTCCTGCAAGGCCAGCAAGCCGCCGATCTTGCCGCTGCCGGCGAGGTTCTGGCCGTGGTACTGACCTTTGACCTTCAGCGCAAAGGCATAGTCCTGGGGCGCCGAGCCCTTTTCCAGGGCTTTTTTCGCCGCCTTGTCACCGACGATATCGCCGAACGGAATCGACTTGCCCAACGGATCGATCACCAGGTCCAGGTGCGCGTTCAGGTTCTGGTCGTCGAGGGTGACATGACCCTTGTCGAAGCCGATGGCACCGATATCCACCACCCAGCTGGACGGTTCGGCATTCGGGTCCCTGGGATCGAACTGGAAGGTCCAGCTGGCACGGCCATCAGCCAGCCGTTCGAGGTTGGCATTCGGCTCGGTCAGATCGATACGCGGAATAACCACCTGCCGCGCCAGCAGCGGCAACGGCGAAAGACGCAACTCGACCCGCTTGAGCGTGACCATCTGCGGGTTCTTCGACCCGTCAGGATTGCCCAGGGTCAGGTCCTCGGCGATCAGATGCGGCCACGGCACCCAGGCCCGCCAGCCGCCCTCGTCCGCTTCCCGCTGCCAGTGCAGAGACAAGTCGCCATTGATGGCGAAGGGGCGATGCAGGACGGCCGAGACCTTGGCATTGATCGGCGGCTTGACCCGGTTCCAATCGAACAGGGCGATGACGGCAACCAGTACGGCCAAGAGGAGGACGAGGCTGGCACCGGTCCCGGCAAGAATCTTTCGAGTGCGCGTCATTGCACAGGGCTCCTAGAACGACTGAGCGTCCAAAAATCGACGCATTATGCCTTTACGACCGGCAAATACCCGACAAGGTTTAACCCCAAAAGCCATTAATCGACAACGGCCGGCAACGAACGGTCCTGACCGATCCGCCAGTTTTTCGTTCCATGCACGCACCTGTGTGGCGCAGCAGTGGGTCGAAAATACCCATCACAGGGCATAGGTAACAGCCTGTAAGCCCCGGTCTAGAGGGGTTTGGGTAGAACAATCAATTCCGTTGATTATTACCATTGCGCTTATGAACTTTTATATCGACTTTGCAAGAGTAGCATTAGCTTCGTACCCACTTTATCGCCCTCCTACGGAGCACCCGATCATGAAACGCCAATTGCTGCTTAGCCTCACCCTTGCCGTCCTGGCTGCCAATGCCTACGCGTTGCCAGCCCGTGAACAGGCCGCACCACAAGCTCAAGCCAGCCATGCAACCGTTAGCCAAGTGCTGAACACATTGGCTTCCGATGGTTCTGACCGTACCCCTCAGGGTCAAACCTTGGCTTCCGACGGTTCTGACCGCACACCTCAGGGTCAAACCCTGGCTGCCGATGGCTCCGACCACACCTACGTCGGCAAGCAAGGCGAAACCGTCAGCGAGAACGGTTCTGACCGCACACCTCTGGGTCAAACCCTGGCTGCCGATGGCTCCGACCACACCTACGTCGGCAAGCACGGCGAAACCGTCAGCGAGAACGGTTCTGACCGTACACCTCTAGGTCAAACCCTGGCTGCCGATGGCTCCGACCACACCTTCACCGGCAAGAATGGCGAAGTTGCCGAAGGCGGTCGTGCTCGCTTGGAAGAGAAAGGCCTGGTCGAAGGCGGCGGTGACCGCGTGATCGAACGCAACAGCAGCCTGAGTTAAGGCCTTGCTGGCCTGGAAAAAAGCCCGGTCCCTTGGATCGGGCTTTGACATTTCAGGGTTCTGAACATTCGCTCCCCTCTCTCTTGGTTCGACGCCGACAAAGCTGATTTGCTAGAGTGCGCCGCTCTCTTCATCCAGAAAATACCTTTGCGATGCTGCCCCGCGCCGAACAGAAACAACAGACTCGACATGCGCTCATGGACGCTGCCCGGCACCTGATGGAATCCGGCCGTGGCTTCGGCAGCCTGAGCCTGCGGGAAGTGGCAAAGACCGCCGGGATCGTGCCCACCGGCTTCTACCGGCATTTCGACGACATGGACCAGCTCGGCCTGGCCCTGGTGCGCGAAGTCGGCCAGACCTTCCGCGAAACCATTCGGCTGGTGCGCCACAACGAGTTCGTCATGGGCGGCATCATCGATGCGTCGGTACGGATCTTTCTCGATGTAGTGGCGGCCAATCGTTCGCAGTTCCTGTTTCTCGCCCGTGAGCAATACGGCGGCTCGCTACCGGTGCGCCAGGCCATCGGTGCGTTGCGGGAAAATATCAGCACGGACCTGGCCACCGACCTGGGACTGATGCCCAAGCTCGACCATCTGGGCCCGGCCGGATTGGCAGTCATGGCCGATCTGATCGTCAAGAGCGTGTTCGCCACCTTGCCGGACATCATCGACCCACCCTCCGAACCCCTGCCGGAGCACCTGACACCCCAGGCCAAGATTACCCAGCAGTTGCGCTTCATCTTTATCGGCTTGAAGCATTGGCAAGGACTCGGGAGTACCGAGTAACCGGAGCGGGTGCCTGCACCCGGATCGCCAGCAAGCTGGCTCCTACAGGTTTCATACCGCATCAGGATTCAATGTATCCCGGCCGCCACCCAGGAGCACGACGCTATCTTAGTGGTGGAACACCGACCTGTAGGAGCTGGCTTGCCGGCGATGAGGCCAGAAAGGCACCACAAAAGCGCGCCAATACCACCTACGCACCACATTGAAACATTCTGAAACATGACTACGCTCCCTTTTCAGGCATCCAACGCTTTCTGACAGGGTTTTCCTACGTGGCGAGCGATTGGCAAGCCCCTTGCTCTAGCTCAAGCATCGCTCATTGCCGGAAGCCTCTTGATGTTGGTGATTCATCGCAGAATCGAAGCGCAATCGACCTGGGCCGCCGAGCTGCACCTGAACTTCGAAGCCCGCAGCAAAAGTCGCCTGCGCTGTTTCAGTGCCGAGGGTGAAGACGTAGGACTGTTCCTCGAACGTGGCCAGCCACCGCTGTACGACGGCGAATACCTGCAAGCTGAGGATGGCCGTATCGTGCGCGTCTGCGCCCGCCCCGAACAGCTGCTGCACGTCACCTGCCGCAATGCCTTCGAACTGACCCGCGCCGCCTATCACCTGGGTAACCGCCATGTCGCCCTGCAAATCGGCGACGGCTGGCTCAGGCTGCTCGACGACTACGTGCTCAAGGCCATGCTCGAACAGCTCGGCGCCCATACCGAAACCCTCGAAGCAGCGTTCCAGCCGGAACACGGGGCCTACGGCGGCGGCCATCACCATTCCCGCCACGGCGACGAAGACTTCAACTACCCGCCGCGCCTGCACCAGTTCGGTGTGCGCCCATGAATCCGGCCTGGGCGCTGCTGCGCCTGGCCAGCCCGCAACTGCCGATCGGCGGCTACAGCTATTCCCAGGGTCTGGAAATGGCCGTGGAGCAAGCCCGGGTCAAGGACGCGGACGGCGCCCGGCGCTGGATCGCCGATCAATTGCTGCTCAACCTGGCCCGCTTTGAAGCGCCGCTGCTGCTCGCCCACTGTCACGCCGCGGCGGACGACAACTGGGCCGAGCTGAAACAGCTCGGCGAAGAACACCGCGCCAGCCGTGAAACCCGCGAGCTGTATCAGGAAAGCCGGCAGATGGGATATTCCCTGCAGCAGTTGCTCAGTGGTCTGCCGGAACTGGATGACGCCGCCCGCACCTTCCTCGCACAGCAAGGCGAACCGCATCTGGCCCTCGGCTGGGCCCTGGCCGCTCGCGCCTGGCATATCAGCCCCCAGGACGCCCTGGCCGCCTGGCTCTGGAGCTGGCTGGAAAACCAACTGGCGGTGCTGATGAAAACCCTGCCGCTGGGCCAGCAAGCCGCCCAACGCCTGACCAGCGAATTGCTGCCCCTGCTGCAACAGGCCCAGCAAGCCGCCACGGCCCAGGACCGTCAATCCATCGGCAGCGCCGCCTTCGGCCTGTCCCTGGCGTGCATGGCCCATGAACGCCAGTACAGCCGCCTGTTTCGTTCCTAGGAGAACATGATGAACACACAACCTCTGCGCGTCGGTATCGGTGGCCCGGTGGGCTCCGGCAAGACCGCCCTGACCCTGGCCCTGTGCCTGGCCCTGCGCGACCGCTACAACCTGGCGGTGGTCACCAACGATATCTACACCCGTGAAGACGCCGACTTCCTGGTGCGCAACGAGGCCCTGGCCCCAGAGCGGATCATCGGCGTGGAAACCGGTGGCTGCCCGCACACCGCGATTCGTGAAGACGCCTCGATCAACCTTGAAGCCGTCGACCAATTGAACCGTCGCTTCCCGGGACTCGACCTGATCCTGGTGGAGTCCGGTGGCGACAACCTCTCGGCGACCTTCAGCCCGGAACTCTCCGACCTGACGATCTATGTGATAGACGTTTCGGCCGGTGACAAGCTGCCGCGCAAGGGCGGGCCGGGGATCTGCAAGTCCGACCTGCTGGTGATCAACAAGATCGACCTGGCACCGCTGGTGGGCGCGTCCCTGGAGATGATGGACAGCGACACCCGCCGCATGCGCGGCGACAAGCCGTTTGTCTTCAGCAACCAGAAAACCGGATATGGCCTGGAAGCCATCGTCGCCTTTATCGAACGCCAGGGCCTGCTGACCGCGGCCTGATGCTGGCCCCCCCTCAACAAACCAGGAGCCTTGCTCATGACATGGAATAAAATCCTCGGCACCCTCGCCCTGTTGCTGACGCCAGCCGCCGCCTTTGCCCATCCCGGTCATGGCGACAGCGGCTGGATGGCCGGTGTCAGCCATCCGCTCGGCGGCATCGATCATTTGCTGGCGATGGTCGCGGTCGGTTTGTGGGCGGCGCAGCAACAAGGCGCCGCGCGCTGGGCGTTGCCCTGCACCTTTGTCGGCACCCTGCTGATCGGCGGGCTACTGGGTTTCGAAGGGCTGGCGTTACCGGCACTGGAAAGCGGGATTGCCGCCTCGGTATTGGCCCTGGGTCTGGCCGTGGCGCTGGCGGTACGGCCACCCTTGCGCCTGGCGATGGCGGCGACGGCGCTGTTTGCCTTGTTCCACGGTGTCGCTCATGGTCTGGAGCTGCCGGAGATGTCGAGCCCGTGGACCTATGCGGCCGGTTTTGTGGTCGTGACCGCGACTTTGCATGCGCTGGGCTATGCCGTGGTGCGGGTATTACCGCAGGCTGCGGCACCGCTGGTGCGGGTAGCCGGTGTCGCTTCGGCGGCGACCGGTGTGTGGTTGCTGGCGGGCTAGACAGCGCCCCCCCCGTGACAGCCAGATTTTGTGGCGCGCGGGCTCGCCGCGATGCCGCTCAGTAAAGGAATAGCGCTGCTGAAAACGCCCTATCTCTGTGGGAGCGGAGCTTGCCCGCGAAGCCTTTAGCGTTCTCACTGGCCTCTTCGCGAGCAAGCTCTGCTCCCACAGGAACCGTGTTCGGCCTTAAGTGAATGGCATTGATTGGAGCAAACTCGCTCACCACAAGGAACAGCATCGCCAGCGGCCGCCTGTTAACATGTCGCGCAACTGCCCTTGCCCTGACGACGCCAGCCAATGCCCGATGTTTCCAGCTCCGCCTCCACGCCTGAATTGAGCGCACTGTTCAACACCGTGCAAGACCATTTCCGCCAGGTCATCGTGCCGCTGTGGCAAGGCCCCGGCTGGAATGCCGATATGGCGCTGCCCTACGAGGCACTGGACGCCGACCATCGGCCGTTGCCCGCGCAACGCTATCGCGCCATGGCCTGCGCCCGGCAACTGTATCTGTTTTCCAGCCTGATCGGCGATGCCGCCTTCCCGGCCGCCGGTGAGCGCGCCAGCGCGCTGTTCCGCTCATTGCAACGGCATTTCCACGATGCCGAGTACGGCGGCTGGTTCTACAGCATCGACCCGCAAGGCAAGCCGCTGGACACCCGCAAGGATCTCTACACCCACGCCTTCATTCTCTTCGCCTGTGCCCACTACTGGGCCAAGGTCCGCGAGCCATTGGTCGAGTCTGTGCTCAACGCCGCCCTGGAAGTGATCGCCGTGCGCTTCGCCAATGGCGACGGCCTGTATGAGGCGAGCCTGGAGCGCGACTGGTCGCCGCTGGGCAGCGGGCCGCTGCAGAACCCGTTGATGCACCTGGCCGAAGCCTTTCTGGCCACCTTGTCGGTACGCGAAGATGCCGCCACGCAGGAGGCATTGCTGGCTCTGGTCGCCGCCATGCAGCAACGCTTTATCGACCGTCATCACGGCGTGATGCTGGAGAAACCGCTGGGAGCTGTGGATAACTGGTTCGAACCGGGCCATCAGTTCGAATGGCTGTTCCTGCTGGAATCATCGCCCTTGCTGCGTGGCACGGCGCTGCATGGCTCACTGGATCGCGCGTTCGCGTTTGCCGAGCAGTCAGGGGTTGATCCGCACAGCGGCGCGGTCAACAGTATGCTCGACACCAACGGCAACCTGCGCGACGGCACCCAACGCATCTGGGCCCAGGCCGAATACCTGCGAGCGCTAACCTTGCGTGTGGATAACTCGGCGCGCTTGCAGCGTCAGTTGGCCGCCTTGCAGCAGCACTTCCTGCACCCGGCTGGCTGGCACGAATGCCTGGACGCCAAGGGCAAGGTCAGCCGGCGCGATATGCCGTCGACCACGCCTTATCACCTGGCGACCTGCCTGAGCGGCCTGGCCGAGTATTTCGGCTGAGCCTTGATCCCTGTAGGCGCCGGCTTGCCGGCGATGAGGCCCTTGAGCCCTGCATCGATCTTTCGGCCGCCATCGCCGGCAAGCCGGCTCCTACAGGTTTCACAAACGCCTATCAGCCCTTGTTCCGCTCAATGGCAAACCCGCTCCAGGTCTGGCTCACCGGCATCAGCTCAAGGCTGTTGATATTGATGTGGGCCGGGGTGTTGAGCACCCAGAAAATCGTATCGGCGATGTCCTGCGGCTGGATCGGCTCGGCGCCGGCATAGGTCGCGTCGTAACGCGCCTGGTCACCGGCAAACCGCACCAGCGAGAACTCGCTTTCACACAGCCCCGGCTCGATATTCGTCACCCGCACGCCCGTGCCCTGCAAGTCGCAGCGCAGGTTCAGGGAGAACTGTTTGACGAACGCCTTGCTCGCCCCATAGACATGGCTGCCCGGGTACGGGTAGTTGCCGGCAATCGAACCCAGGTTGATGATCCCCGCCCCACGCCCATGGGCAATCAACCGTGGCAGCAGAAGACGGGTGCTGTACATCAGGCCCTTGATGTTGGTGTCGACCATGGTGTCCCAATCGTCCAGGTCGCATTTGGGCGCCGGGTCGACCCCCAGAGCCAGGCCCGCGTTGTTGATCAGCCCACGCAGCTTGGCGAAGCTCGGCGGCAGGTTGGCAATGGCATCTTCCATGGCCTTGCGGTCGCGCACATCCAGCACCAGGCCATGCACTTCGGTCTGCTGCGACAGCTCCGCACACAGGGCATTCAGGCGCTCTTCGCGACGGCCGGTAAGCACCAGCTTCCAGCCGGCCTCGGCAAAACGACGGGCACAAGCCTCGCCAAAACCGGAAGTCGCGCCCGTGATAAACAACGTGGATGTCATGGAGTTCTCCTTGCTCGGCCCGTGGGCCGCCAGATATGAATACGGTCGTTGCGCAGCATGCCTCAACGCCGGCCAGTGAAGAAATGGAATCTTGCACGGCACAACTCTGTACAAAAAACGATCAATCGCAGCAAAGCCAGACAAGCCGTGGCCTGGAGCCTGCTGTACGCACCTTATCCACAGCCCCGTCCACAGTATCCGGGGGCAACTCGAAAACCCTCCACCGCACTGTACACAAGGCCTCCAGCGCTTTTTCCAAAGTTTTTCCCTTGACCCCGTAACACCCGTTGTGCAGCCATCGCGGAAAAAGCCCCGGTGGACGATTTCACCCCAGTGGCTCCAGGCCAGTAACTACGCCGTCCAGGGACATGTTTCCAGAGTTTGCCCACAGAGTTATCCACAGGCTGTGCCGGGTGTTTTCCAGGCGCAAGGTGTGACAATAAACCTGTTGACAAAATCACCTGGCGCTCTGCAAAACAGAGCCGATCAAAAAACAACCAACGCGCTGCGAGCCACGGTTTCAAAGGCTCTCAGCCAGCTACTCCCACGTTACCCACAGCCACCTCCACAGCAAACGGGGACAAGTCAAATTGATGACAAAACAATCATTTGCAGCGGTTTCATGTCGCACTTTGGCAGGTTGCGCAGATTGTTTTCCACAATTTCCGATCCAGGCTGTGGACAGGAAAAAAAAACGCCCCGGATCCGAAGATCACGGGGCGTTTCAGGGTGGCGCATAACCTGTAGGAGCCGGCTTGCCGGCGATGGCGTTCGTCAACGCGACGCAAGACTTCAGGGCGTCATCGCCGGCAAGCCGGCTCCTACAGTGACCTTGTCAACCGCTGTTGCGAGGGCTCAATGCCCGCCCAGGTAGGCGTTACGCACCTCCTCGTTGACCAGCAGCTCCTTGCCGGTACCGCTCAGGCGAATCTCGCCGTTGACCATCACATAGGCCCGGTCCGACAAGCGCAGCGCGTGGTTGGCGTTTTGCTCCACCAGGAAGATGGTCATGCCCGAGGCCGCCAGCTCGCGCAGGGTGGCGAAGATCTGCTTCACCACGATCGGCGCCAGCCCCAGGCTCGGTTCGTCCAGCAACAGCAGCTTGGGCCGGCTCATCAGCGCCCGGGCGATCGCCAGCATCTGCTGCTCGCCGCCGGACATGGTCATGGCCCGCTGGTTGCGCCGCTCCTTGAGCCGTGGAAACAACTCGAACATGCGCTGCATGTCCTCGTCGACGAACCGGTCGCCAATGGGGATAGTGCCCATCTGCAGGTTCTCTTCCACAGTCATGTCCGGGAACACCCGGCGACCTTCCGGCGACTGGGCAATGCCGTTGGAGGCGATGTAGTGGGACGACTTGTGGGTGATGTCGACCCCCCGGTAGATAATCTCCCCGGCGGCGGCCCGCGGCTGGCCGAAGATCGACATCAGCAGCGTCGACTTGCCCGCGCCGTTGGAGCCGATCAGGCTGACGGTTTCGCCTTCGTTGATGTGCAGCGAGACTTTTTTCAGGGCCTGGATCGGTCCGTAGAACACTTCCAGGTTCTTCAGTTCGAGGATAGGTTGACTCATACCAGCTCCTCTTCATCGGCGCCCAGGTAGGCGGCAATCACTTTCGGGTCGTTACGGATGTCTTGCGGACCACCCTCGGCAATCACATTGCCGTGGTCCAGTACCACGATGTGGTCGGAAATGCTCATGACCATGCCCATGTCGTGTTCGATCAGCACCACGGTCAGGTCGTGCTCGTCGCGCAGCAGCCGGATCATCGCGCTCAGCGCTTCGGTTTCCTGGGGGTTGAGGCCCGCCGCCGGTTCGTCGAGACAGATGATCTGCGGCCGCGTGCACATGGCTCGGGCGATTTCCAGGCGGCGTTGCTGGCCGTAGGACAACTCACCGGCCAGGCGGTTGGCGCAGTCCACCAGGTCGACCACTTCCAGCCAGTAGAACGCGGTGTCCAGGGCATCGCTTTCAGCCTTGCGGTAGCCCTTGGTATTGAGGATGCCGGAGAGCATGTTGCGGTTGACCCACATGTGCTGGGCCACCAGCAGGTTCTCCAGCACCGACATTTCCTTGAACAGGCGAATGTTCTGGAAGGTCCGGGCCAGGCCCGCACGGTTCACCAGGTGGGTGCCGCCGAACATCTTGTAGTAAAGCCGGCTGAAGAAGGTTTTCGGCGAAGCGAAATCCCCCAGGCGAAAGGATTCACCCAGCAGCTGGATCACGTTGGTGCGCTTGTCGCGTACATTCAGTTCGATCTTGCCGCCGGTGGCCTTGTAGAAGCCGGTCAGGCAGTTGAACACCGTGGTCTTGCCCGCGCCGTTGGGGCCGATCAGGGCGAAGATCGAGTTGCGTTTGACTTGCAGGCTGACGTCGCTGAGGGCCTTGATCCCCCCGAAGTGCATCATCAGCTTGTCGACTTTCAGAACGATGTCATTACTCATTGGCCAGTCCCTCCCACCAGGACGCCCTTGCGTGGGGTCACCCCGGTGCGGCTGATGCGGATCAGGCCACGTGGCCGCCAGATCATCATCAACACCATCAATACGCCGAACAGCAACACGCGGTACTCGGCGAAGCTGCGCAGCAGCTCCGGCGCCACGGTCAGGACAAAGGCCGCGATCACCACACCGATGGTCGAGCCCATGCCGCCCAGCACGACGATGGCGAGGATCAACGCCGACTCGAAGAAGGTGAAGGAGGTCGGGTTGACGAAGCCCTGGTAGGTGGCGAAGAACACCCCGGCCAGACCGGCGGTGGACGCGCCCAGGGTGAATGCCGAGAGTTTCACCAGCACGTGGTTCAAGCCCATGGCGCGGCAGGCGATCTCGTCTTCACGCAAGGCTTCCCAGGCGCGGCCCACCGGCATGCGGGTCAGGCGATGCTTGATGTAGAGCACGGCCAGAACCACGAGGAACAGCACGGTGTAGATGAAATAGAACTTCACATCCGGGTTGTAGGCGATACCGAAGAACTCATGGAAGGGAATCCCGCCCTCCTTCGCGCGCTTGCCGAACTCCAGGCCGAAGAAGGTCGGCAGCGGTGCCGGCATGCCGTTCGGGCCGCCGGTCAGCGACAGCCAGTTGTTGAGGATCAAACGGATGATCTCGCCGAACCCCAGGGTCACGATGGCCAGGTAGTCACCGTGCAGGCGCAGGACCGGGAAGCCGAGGATGCAACCCGCCAGCGCGGCAGTGATGGCGGCCAGCGGCAGGACGGTCCAGAAGCCCAGCCCCAGATACTGGTAACCCAGCGCCAGGCCATAGGCACCGATGGCGTAGAACGCCACGTAGCCCAGGTCGAGCAGACCGGCGAGGCCCACCACGATGTTCAGGCCAAGACCGAGCAAGACGTAGATCAGGCCGAGGATCACCACGCCCAGCAGGTAGGAGTTGGCGAACACCGGAAAGATCACCGCGATCGCGATCATGATCGGGATGATCCAGCGCAGGCGCGACTTGTAGTCCGGCGCCAGCACATGCACGCCGGAGCCGGTGCTCTCGAAACCGTCGAGAATCCGCAAGCCCTTGGGCGTTTGCAGGAACAGGCTGAGGGCAAAACGACCGAGCATCACAATCGCCACCAGCCAGGCGACGCGGGTGGGTTGCAGGTTGAAGCTGTAGCCCTCCAGGACAACCCCGACGATGGGGCCGAAGACAATCAGTGCGACCAGGCCGGCGAGAATGGCGTCAACCAGGCTTTTTTTGATATCGAGCGATTTTTGAGTGGTTGAGGACATTGCTTACACCTTCGACACAAGAGGACGGCCCAACAGGCCTTGCGGCCGAAAGACCAGTACCAGGACCAGCAGCGAGAAGCTGAACACGTCCTTGTAATCCGAGTTGACCAGGCCGGAGAACAGCGATTCGGAGATGCCGAGGATGATCCCGCCCAGCATGGCGCCCGGCAGCGAGCCGATACCGCCGAGCACTGCGGCGGTAAACGCCTTGATGCCGATGACGAAGCCGGCGTAGAAGTCGAAAGTGCCGTAGTTCATGGTGATCAACACACCGGCCAGGGCCGCCATGGCCGCACCGATGATGAACACATAGGAAATCACCCGATCGGTGTTGATCCCGAGGATCGAAGCCATCTTGCGGTCTTGCTGGGTCGCGCGACACATGCGGCCCAACTTGGTGTACTTGATGACATAGGTCAGCAGGCCCATGCCGAGGAACGCGGCCACCAGGATAAAGACCTTGGTGTAGGTGAGCTGGACAAAGCCGGTACCGACATCGACGCGCCAGGCGCCGGTGAGCAGCGTCGGTACGCCCTGCTGCTTGGCGCCCTGGGCGATCTGCGCGTAGTTCTGCAGGATCAGCGAAATACCGATGGCACTGATCAGCGGTGCCAGACGGGTGGAGTTGCGCAGGGGTTTGTAGGCGATGCGCTCGATGACCCAGCCATACACCCCGGTGACGATGATGGTGAAGACCAACGTGCCGAGCATCAGGAGCGGGAAGGATTCAATACCGAAGTAAGCCAGCAGAGCCAGACTGATTGCCGCGAGGTAAGCGGAAATCATGTAAACCTCGCCGTGGGCGAAGTTGATCATGCCGATGATGCCATAGACCATTGTGTAGCCGATGGCGATCAGGCCATAGACCGACCCGAGGGTCAGGCCGTTGACCAGTTGCTGCAGGAAAATACCATCCATAACGCAATCTCACGCATTTGAGAGACTGCACAGAAGCGCACCGCGACGGACCGGGGTTCAACCGCCGTCGCAGCACAGCCATGTGCAGTTCTACGAGAAAAGACAGGTACTGCACGACACGCGTGGCGACAGGCCGGCGCACGGGGCGCCAGCCGAGTCAGGCCGTCATGTCACTTCTGTTTTTCCAGCTGGTGGTATTTGCCGCTCGCGTCCCACTGGTAAACCACGTAGTCGGAGATCTTCAGGTCGCCCTTGGCGTCCCAGGTCTTCTCGCCCATCACGGTTTTGACCGGGTGCGCTTTCAGCCACTTGGCCGCCTCTTCGCCCTTGTTCGACTTGGCACCATTGAAAGCCGCCGCCAGGGTCTGTACCGAGGCGTAGGCATAGAGGGTGTAACCTTCCGGCTCGTAGCCCGACTTGCGGAACTGGTCAACGACCGCCTTGCTGTCCGGCAGCAGACGTGGGTCGGCGCCGAAGGTCATGAGTACGCCGTCGACGTATTGCGGACCACCGGCAGTGGTCACCAGTTCGTCGGTGACGATGCCGTCATCGGACATGAACTTGACGTCCTTCAAGCCTTCAGTGCGCAGTTGCTTGACCAGTGGACCGGCTTCCGGGTGCAGACCGCCGAAGTAAACCACATCGGCACCGGCGGCACGGATCTTGGTCACCAGGGCGCTGAAATCCTTCTCGCCACGGGTCAGGCCTTCGTAGATCACCGGGGTCACACCGCGCTTGATCAACTGGGCCTTGGTGGCATCCGCCAGGCCTTGGCCATAGGTGTCCTTGTCGTGGATGACCGCGACTTTCTTGCCCTTGAGCACATCGACGATGTAGTTGCCGGCCACGATGCCCTGCTGGTCGTCACGACCACACATACGGAACATCGCACCCAGACCGCGCTCGGTCACCTGAGGGTTGGTAGAGCCCGGGGTGATCGCGATGATGCCCGCTTCGTCGTAGATCTCCGAAGCCGGGATGGTGGAAGAGGAACAGAAGTGCCCGACGACGCCGGCGACTTTCTGGTTGCTCAGGTCCTTGGCGACCGTTACCGCCTGTTTTGGCTCACAGGCATCATCGCCCTTGACCAGGACGATTTTTTCGCCGTTGACGCCACCGGCCGCGTTGATAGCATCCGCCGCCGCTTGTGCACCTTTCATGTACTGCTCGCCGAAAGAAGCGTTGGCGCCGGTCATCGGACCCGCTACGCCGATCTTGACGTCAGCCTGAGCAAACGCAGAAACACCCAATGCAGCAGCCACTGCGAGGGCTACAAAGCCTTTCTTGTAAAACGTCTGGGACATGAGGTGGTGCTCCAAGGTTTTTTTAGTTGGCACTGCGACTTCAATGAATGCTCAGAGCAAGGGGCGTGCCATAGGTTTTTTGTTCTGCAAAAAGTCGCTGTCTTATTGTTTTATGGACTGTTTCGGGCCCTTTTTAACTGGGCGTGCAACCGTCTAAACCGCGGGAGGTGGAACCTTTTCATAAAAAAGGTGCAACCAATCGGTGCCACTATTGCAACCGTGGCACCAAATGGTGTGCAACCGCCCTGTAACAACGTGCGTCACCGAAGTGCACACTCGCGGTGCGCGACTGCTACATCGCGCACCATTACAGGCTAGCTGTCTCGAACAAAAGCACCGTCCGAATCAGCTTTTTTTGTTGTATCAAATGACAATCCGCAGGCACTGGCCCGCGTGATACAGCGAAAAACCGGCCTCGTAGAGACCACTGCGCAGGCCCACCGCCGGGATCGGACGCATGGGTGCGAAGGGAATCGGCAGGGCCTGAGGATTTCCGTTACACAGGTAATCGGCGAACGCCTTGCCGACCACCGTACCCGTGGTCACCCCACGTCCGTTATAACCGGTGACTGCCACTAAACCGGGCGCTGGTTCGAACAGGCGCATCAGATGGTCGGGGGTAAAGGCGATACAACCGGTCCAGGTGCACTCCCAGTCGACCTTCTTCAGGTAGGGGAAATAGTGCTGCTGCACCCGGTCGGCCCAGGCCCGCAGGAACCACGTCGGTTTCTGGTTGCCATTGCCCAGGCTGCCCAGTAACAGGCGACCGTCGGCATCGCGACGAATGCTGCTGAGCACCTGACGGGTATCCCAGGAGCCCTGCCCGCCCGGCAGGATCTGCCGCGCGGCCTCTTCGGTCAGCGGACTGGACGCAACCTGGTAGTAGTAGCCCGGAAAGAAGTTGCGCCGCAGCTCGGTCCAGTCGCCTTCGGTGTAGGCATTGGACGCCATCACCACCTGTTCGGCGCTGACCGCGCCCTCGGCGGTCTGCACCGACCAGCGCTGGCCCTGGCGTTCCAGGCGGGTGACCGGGGAATGATCGAACAACTGCGCCCCCAGCCGCGACGCGGCCTTGGCCAGACCCGAGGTGTAAGCCATGGGGTTGAGGGTGCCGGCACGTCGGTCGAGCAAGGCGGCGCCGATTTTTTTCGTGCCAGTGGCGGTTTCGCAGTCCTTGCCAGTCAGCAGTTGCACCGGTGCACCGCGCCGTTTCCACTGCGCTTCGCGGCTGCGCAGATCGGCCTCGCCCTTGGCGTTGTGGGCCATATGCAAGGTACCTTCGCGGCGTAGCTGGCAATCGATGCCATGCTTGTCCACCAGGCTGAATACCAGGGCCGGCGCCGCCCCCAACATACGGTTGAGCTGGCCGCCCACCGCTTCGCCGAAACCGGCTTCGATCTCGTCCGGGGGAATCCACATCCCGGCATTGACCAGCCCCACATTACGCCCGGAACCGCCGTGGCCGGTGCGATGGGCTTCCAGTACACAGACACTCTTGCCTTGTTCACGCAGGTGAATCGCAGCCGAGAGCCCGGTGATACCGGCGCCGATGACGCAGACATCGACCTTCAGCTCGCCCTTGAAGGACGGCGCCTCAGGCCGCTGCGGCGTCAGTGTTTCCCATAGACATTCTTCGCGTAACGGCATTGCCAGACTCCGAAAATGAAACCCAACAAACACACTCCAGACTGACCTTGTGGCAGAGGATCTACTGTGCCGAGGGAGATTGCCCTCCTACCGCTCAGTCAAGGCGAACACGGCCCCTGTAGGAGCTGGCTTGCCAGCGATGAGGCCATTGAGCCTTGCGGTGTCCATACGGACGCCATCGCCAGCAAGCCGGCTCCTACAGAATCCGCGCCCATCCGGACATTGCGGCCGAGCGCAGAGCCTCAGTCGAAGGTGATGCCCTGGGCCAGCGGCAATTCCAGCGAGTAGTTCACGGTATTGGTCTGGCGGCGCATGTAGCCGCGCCAGGCGTCCGAACCCGATTCGCGACCGCCACCGGTTTCCTTCTCGCCGCCGAAGGCGCCGCCGATCTCCGCACCGCTCGGGCCGATGTTGACGTTGGCAATGCCACAGTCGCTGCCCACCGCCGACATGAACTGTTCAGCCTCACGCACATCGGTAGTGAAGATGCACGACGACAGGCCTTGCGGCACCGCGTTGTTCAAACGCAGGGCTTCGGCGAATTCGCTGTAACCGATCACGTAGAGGATCGGCGCAAAGGTTTCGTGGCAGACCACTTCGCTCTGCTCCGGCATCTCGACGATGGCCGGCGATACGTAATAGGCATTCGGGAATTTGTCCTGCAACTGACGTTCGCCACCGAACACCCGACCACCCTCGCTCAGGGCCTGCTCCAGGGCGTCCTGCATGTTCTCGAAGCTCTGCTTGTCGATCAGCGGACCAACCAGGTTGCCTTCCAGCGGATGGCCGATACGCACCTTGGAATAAGCCGCTTTCAGACGGGTAACAATCTCCGCCTTGACCGATTCATGGGCAATCAGACGCCGCAAGCTGGTGCAGCGCTGGCCGGCGGTCCCGACGGCGCTGAACAGAATCGCCCGTACCGCCATGTCCAGGTCGGCACTCGGGCCGAGGATCATCGCGTTGTTACCGCCCAGCTCAAGAATGCTGCGGGCAAAGCGCGCGGCGACTTTCGGCGCCACTTCGCGGCCCATCCGGGTGCTGCCGGTGGCGCTGATCAGCGCCACGCGCGGGTCATCGACCAGGGCGGCACCGGCGTCACGCCCACCAATGATCACCTGGCTCAGGTACTCAGGGGCATCGCTGAAGTTTTTCAGCACGCGCTCGAACAGAGCCTGGCAGGCCAGCGCGGTCAGCGGGGTCTTCTCCGACGGCTTCCAGATCACCGCGTTGCCGCAGACCAGCGCCAGGGTGGTATTCCAGGCCCAGACCGCGACCGGGAAGTTGAAGGCGCTGATCACGCCGACCACACCCAGCGGATGCCAGGACTCACGCATATGGTGGCCCGGACGCTCGGAAGCGATGGTCAAACCGTACAACTGGCGCGACAGGCCCACGGCGAAGTCGCAGATATCGATCATTTCCTGCACTTCACCCAGACCTTCCTGGGTGATCTTGCCGGCTTCCCAGGAGACCAACTCACCGAGGTCGGCCTTGTATTCACGCAGCACTTCACCGAGCTGGCGCACCAGTTCGCCACGGCGCGGGGCCGGCACCTTGCGCCAGGCATCAAAGGCGTGCTCGGCACGGCTGACCTGCTGCTCGACCTCGGCCGGGCCTTCCCAGTTCACGCCGGCGATGCGGCTGCCGTCGATCGGCGAATGCACGGGCTGTTTGCCCTGTTGATACAGCGCCGGGTTCACACCAAGACGATCAAGCAATGCGGCAACCATGGGGGTCACTCCTGTAGGCAAAAAACGGAAAGCTTGCGTCGAAAACAACACGACGATTCAGACCTTCAGTTGTAGCGGCCTTCAGCTTTGCCAACAAACGACGATTAGGCGAGATATCATTCCATTTATTCATGCAGCGCAAGACAGAAGAAAAAGGCCCGTCCATGCTGAATAAAAGATACCTGCCTTCGATCACGGCCCTGCAATGCTTCGAGGCCGTCACCCGGCATCTGAGCTTCACCCGCGCGGCAGAAGAGCTGAACCTGACCCAGAGCGCCGTGAGCAAACAGGTGGCGCAGCTGGAAGAGCTGTTGCAGCACTTGCTGTTTCGCCGGGTACGGCGACGCTTGCAACTGACACCGGCCGGGGATCTGTACCTGGTGGAAGTCCGAAAAATCCTGACCCAGGTGGAGATGTCGACCCACTATCTGCGTTCCTACGGTGGTGAAACCGAAGTCCTGCGGGTGTCCACGCCCTCGACCTTCGGCGCCCGCTGGCTGGTACCACGACTCAAGGGCTGGCGCCTGCGTCATCCGCATATCCACCTGGACCTTTGCAACGAACAGGAAGCCGATGACCTGCTGCAGGGCCGTAGCGACCTGGCGTTCTATTTCGGCCAGGGTTCGCGCCCGGGCACCGAATGCGTGAAGCTGTTCGGCGAAGAGCTGGTGGCAGTGTGCGCGCCGGCCTGCCTGCCGGCGCAACCCTTCAGCGATCCGACGCAGTTGAGCGAACTGGTCCTGCTGCAGAACGCCTCGCGCCCCCAGGCCTGGCACGACTGGTTCGACAGCCAGGGCTATCACACCGAGCACAGTTACCACGGGCCGCGTTTCGAGACCTTCTATATGTGCATCCGCGCCGCCCAGGTCGGCTGCGGCGTGGCCTTGCTGCCCAGGTTCCTGGTCGAAGAGGAACTGATCGAGGGCAAGCTGGTGCTCGCCTGGCCCCATGCGATGCCCAACCACGACGCCTATTACCTGGCGTACCCGGAGCATTCGGCGGAGGTACCGAAGGTGCGGGATTTCGTCTCCTGGATGCTGGAGCAGCTCGACAGCTCTGTGTAGCTTTGAGAGCCGTCCGCGAGGTTTCCTGTGCTCTCTCGGGCCTCTTCGCGGGCAAGCACCGCTCCCACAGTCTTGAGCCGTACCTGAGTTCTATGTACGACCGAGAACCTGTGGGAGCGGTGCTTGCCCGCGAAGAGGCCGGCACAAGCAACAAAAATTGCTGGTAAAACCGCCAGCGGATATGCGCCACTAGCGGTCTTCATTCAAGAACTGCCAGGACACGGCGGCAACGCGCGACCGGCATGGAGATACCCGTTATGAGCGATAAGGCCTTTGGCGATCGCATTGTGCAGAACCTGCTGGACACCGACTTCTACAAACTGACCATGATGCAGGCAGTGCTGCACAACTACCCCAACGTCGAAGTCGAATGGGATTTCCGCTGCCGCAACAGCGAAGACCTGCGTCCGTACCTGGCGGAAATCCGCTACCAGATCGAACGTCTGGCGGAACTGAGCCTGAGCGCCGACCAGCTGGGTTTCCTCGAACGCATCAGTTTCCTCAAGCCGGACTTCCTGCGCTTCCTCGGCCTGTTCCGCTTCAACCTGCGCTACATCCACACCGGGATCGAGAACGGCGAGTTGTTTATCCGCCTGCGCGGCCCATGGCTACATGTGATTCTGTTCGAAGTGCCGCTGCTGGCCATCGTCAGCGAAGTGCGCAACCGCTATCGCTATCAGGAAACCCTGCTGAGCCAGGCCCGCGAACAGCTCTATCGCAAGTTCGACTGGCTCAGCGCCAACGCTTCCGTCGAGGAACTGGCCGAGCTGCAGGTCGCCGACTTCGGCACCCGCCGACGTTTCTCCTACCGGGTTCAGGAAGAAGTGGTCGGCGTGCTCAAGCACGACTTCCCCGGACGCTTCGTCGGCACCAGCAACGTGCACCTGGCGCGCGAGTTCGACATGAAGCCGCTGGGCACCATGGCCCACGAGTGGATCATGGCCCACCAGCAACTCGGCCCGCGCCTGATCGACAGCCAGATCGCCGCGCTCGACTGCTGGGTTCGCGAATACCGTGGCCTGCTCGGCATCGCCTTGACCGACTGCATCACCACCGATGCGTTCCTCAAGGATTTCGATCTGTACTTCGCCAAGCTCTTCGACGGTTTGCGCCACGACTCCGGCGACCCGGTGACCTGGGCCGAAAAATGCATCAATCGTTATCACCAGTTGGGCATCGATCCGATGAGCAAGACCCTGGTGTTTTCCGACAGCCTCAGTTTGCCCAAGGCCCTGGGGATATTCCGCGCGCTGCGCGGTCGGATCAATGTCAGCTTCGGCATCGGCACCAACCTCACCTGCGACATCGAGGGGGTGGAACCGATGAGCATCGTGCTTAAAATGACCGCCTGCAACGGCCAGCCCGTGGCGAAGATCTCCGACGAGCCGGGCAAGGCCCAGTGCAAGGACCCGAACTTCGTCGCCTACCTGCGCCATGTGTTCCAGGTCAGCAGCTAGAGACTCGCCAAGCCGTACCGATCAACCCGTTCCAGACCCCATCCCGCAAGGAGTGAATCATGCAAGCCGTACAGCGCCAGATTGCTGAACAGCTCAAGGTCCAGCCACCGTTCGCCAACCAGGCCGCCCTCGAAGCCGAAGTGGCGCGGCGGATCGCCTTTATCCAGGATTGCCTGCTGAACTCAGGGCTCAAGACGCTGGTGCTGGGCATCAGCGGCGGCGTCGACTCGCTGACCGCCGGCCTGCTGGCCCAGCGCGCCATGCGTGAGCTGCGCGAGCGCAGCGGCAACCTGGATTACCGCTTCATTGCGGTGCGCCTGCCGTACGAAACCCAGTTCGACGAACACGAAGCCCAGGCCTCGGTGGACTTTATCGCCCCCGACGAGCGCCACACGGTGAACATCGGCCCGGCCGTCAAGTCGCTGGCCGGCGAAGTCGCGGCCTTCGAAGGCAAGGCCGCGGTGTCGCGGGACTTCGTCCTCGGCAATACCAAGGCGCGCATGCGCATGGTCGCGCAATACACCATCGCCGGCGCCGCCCATGGCCTGGTGATCGGCACCGACCACGCGGCGGAAGCGGTGATGGGTTTCTTCACCAAGTTCGGTGACGGCGCCTGCGACCTCGCGCCCTTGAGCGGCTTGGTGAAAAACCAGGTCCGGGCCATTGCCCGGCACTTCGGCGCGCCAGAGTTCCTGGTGGAAAAGATCCCCACCGCCGACCTGGAAGACCTGGCACCGGGCAAGCCCGATGAAGCTTCCCACGGTGTCACCTATACCGAGATCGACGCCTTCCTGCACGGCGAGCCGATACGCCAGGAAGCCTTCGACATCATCTGCCGGACGTACGAAAAAACTCATCACAAGCGTGAGATGCCATTTGCGCCGTGATTTATTCGGCTGAAATGTCGTAGGAAGCGTCTATTTTTCCGCGTAACGCTTGAGGCAGCATCGGTCACTGGGCAGTCTTCGCCGCATCTTGTTGTTGGCAGGGACCCCACCCGATGTTGCTCAATCGCAAATACCCGAAGTTGCAAGCGCAACCCGTGCTCCGATCCCCCTGGTCCTTTCCGTTGCTCGGAGCCTTCGGGGTCATCTGTTGGGTCGCCACCGCCGCCAGCCCCCCCGACAAGCCTGTCGCCGGCCAACCCAGCGCCGCGCACTTTTCGTTGATCACCCAGATGCCGGCGCGAACCGCCTTGCAGGCCAACGCCCACTACATCCCGAAAGCCAGCCAGACCGGCTGTCCCTATCAGCCCACGGTGCTGCACTTCAATACCGCGCTCGCGCAAACGCCCCACAGCACGGACTTCAAGGTGCCCCTGGGCTACGAATTGCCTGACTGCAAACTGTATCTGAGTGAAGTGAGCTTCGAGACCGAGGCGCTGTACGGACCTGACAACCTGAATCGCAGCATCACCCATAGCGGCTCGATCGCCGTGCGCGACAACCTGCGACCGGGCGTGTCGGGCTTTCCGAGTTCGGGGGAAAAACACTATGAAGGCTTGTGCGACTGGGAGAGCAGCGACCCCAATGCTCTCTCCGGACCGGGTCAGGTACTCACTTGCCACGCGCTGGACGATCAGGGACGGCTGATCGGCGGCAATCGCAAACCCTCCAAACTCGGTGGAACCCTGAGCCTGGAGGACCTGCAAGGTAAACGTATTCGCCTGAATCTGAAGATGAAGGAGCAACCCTGACCGCTGGAGCCAGGGTGGCAACGCGGGTTACTTGAGTACGACCGAACCCTTCATCAGCGAGTTGTGGCCCGGGAACGTGCAGAAAAACTCATAGCTCTCACCGGCTGTCAGTTTCGACACGTCGAAGGTGACCGAATCCTTTTCGCCGGCACCGATGATCTTGGTATGGGCGATGACCCGGGTGTCGCCATCCTTCAGGTAGTTCTTGTCGATCCCGGCGGCCATGCCGTCAGTTGCAATCCCGGGCATATCGGCGGTCTTGCTCAACACCCAGTTATGGCCCATGACATTCTTCGGCAGGCTGCCGGCATGAGTCAGGTTCACGGTAAAGGTCTTGCAGCTCTTGTCGATGCTGATTTCCTTGACGGTGTAGGACATCTGATCGGTGGAGTCGACATCGACCTTGCATTCGGCGGCAAGCAATTGGCCACTGGCGAGGGCCAGCAGGGATACCGCAACAACTTTGGCGAACATGGTGAATCTCCAAGGCAGGGTATGAAAATCAGCGAATCAAATGGGAAGACTGCCCGAAATCAAGATCAGTCCCCCTGATCTGAATCAAGAAATTGTATACAATCCTAAGCTATCGCTTCGATGGATACAATCAACCAGCCAGACGAACTGGCGCCCTCTAACATTAGGACGTTCTCACTCAACGGAGCGTCTAAAATGTCTATCAACAGCCTGCTGCAAAACTTGCTCGCCGCCTACGCCTGTGGTGCCAGTGGTACCTTTGAAAGGCCTTCGCGCGAGGTTTAATCCTTGGAGAGTCGCCGGCCAGCCTTTATTCTGGGGGTAAGCCTGTCGCGAAAAACCATTGTTTCGTGTGCTGCGCCACGAACACAGGCAGAATACGCGCCGCTCAACCTCACCTTCGACCCCAGAGGATCGCCCATGGCCAAACCCAATTACTCCTTCGCCAAACGTCAGCGCGACCTGGCCAAAGAGCAGAAGAAAGAGGAAAAGCTGCAACGCAAGAAGACCACCGCTGAAGAAGAGGCCGCGGCCTTGTTGAACCCGGAAGCGGAAGGCGAAGAAACCGAGGCGCAGGATCCGACCCCGAACGCCTGATTGCACAGAAACCTGTAGGAGCCGGCTTGCTGGCGATGGCGATGTTTGCCACGCAGACAAGACGGCGGATGTACCGGCCTCATCACCAGCAAGCCGGCTCCTACAGGGTTGCGTTGACCGGAGTGGCCGGTTCAGGACCCTGGCAGGCTTGTGTTCGGCTTAGCTGGCCGGCCGCCCCACATCCCCCATCGGCATGACCGTCACCCGCACTTCCGGGTCATGGCTGCCGCCCCCCAGGATCACCCCACGCAACGGCGACACATCGGAAAAATCCCGGCCCCAGGCCAGGGTGATGTGCTCCAGGGCCGGCTGCACATTGTTGGTCGGATCGAAATCCACCCAACCCGACACCGGACAGAACACCGACACCCAGGCATGCGAGGCATCGGCGCCGATCAGGCGTGGCTGACCGGGCGGTGGCTGGGTCAGCAGATAACCGCTGACATAACGCGCTGCCAGGCCCCGCGAGCGCAGGCAGGCGAGCATCAGGTGGGCGAAGTCCTGGCAGACCCCGCGCCGGCGCTCCAGCACCTCCACCAGCGGCGTGGCAACCTGGGTCGCTTCGGCATCGAAGGTGAACTCGCTGAAAATCTTCTCCATCAACGCCTGGACGCCCACCAGCAACGGGCGCCCGAGCGGGAAGCAGCTCTCGGAAAACTCGACGAAGCTTTTCTTCAGATGCACATACGGCGACTCGAAACGATAACGGCACGCCTCAAGGATCTCCGGATTCAACACCTGGCCGCTGTAGGTCAGGGCGCCGCGGGTGGCATCCCAGGCGGTGGACAGATTGAAATCCACCGCCGGCCGCGCCAACACCTCGACATTCAGCCAGGCATTGACCAGCAGCTCGTCGTGGGGTCGCTCGAACGCCAGACGGGTCAACGGATTACCAAACACATCGCGCTCATCGCGACGGCTGGTCGGCTCGGGGCTGATCTTCAACATCTGCTCGCTGCACACCTGCCAGTCACAGGCTCGTGGCCACAAGTGGGCAAGCTGCTGGGCCAGCGACACCGGGCTGTCGTAGTGATAATGGGTATCGTGGAAAATCTGGTAGAGGGCACTCATCACACGGACACCGTCTGCTGGCTGATATCGTCGACATGGGCAAAATGCCGCAAGGCCAGGCGATCGGAGACCTGACCACTGGCATCGGCGATTTCCTGCAACAGCTCGGCCAGGCCATCGAGCACTTCGCGCACGCCGGTATCGCCGAACAAGGCGCTTTCCAGATTGCCCAGATCGAAACGTCCCAGGCGCTCGACCAGTTGGTTCAGGCCCAACTCGCGCGGAACAGCGAAGTCATCGTTCAAACGGCGCAAGGTGCGACTCACCAGTTTCAGTTGGAACAGCACGGCATGGGGGTTCTGCTCATCCAGCAGCAACAGGTCGAGCACCGGGATCAGTTGCGGCACCGCCAGGTAGCGCGAACGGTAGGTGATGCTGCTGTTGCCCAGCTCCAGCAGCCACGCCAACCCGGCCTGATCGAACACCGCGATGCCACGCAGGAAGGCCGCCAGGCTGCTGCTGAGAAACTGCAGGCGCTCGATGCGCCGACCGATCATCAGAAAGCGCCAACCCTCGTCGCGGGTCATATCGTCCAGGGCGAAACCGGATAACGCCGCCAGGGACATCACCAGACGGTTGAGGAAATCCAGCAGTTCGCCAAAGTTCGGGTCTTCGCTTTCCAGACTCATCGCTTCGCGTTGCAGCTCCACCAGCGCCTGCCAGTTTTCCCGCGACAGCTTGCCCCGCACCTGGGACGCCGCCCACTGCAAGCGCTGCAAATTGGAGCGCAGGCTGAACGGCCAGTCGTCGCCGAGCAGGGCCGCCAGCAGGCGTTCGGGCAACTCGCCTTCTTCCGGCAGCAGCATCAGGCTTTCGCCGAGTTCCACCGCCGCCTGCAAGGCCTGGGGATCATCGCCGTCGACATAGCGCGCCAGCATGATCCGCAACAAGCGCGCGCTGTCGTCACAACGCTCGCAATAGCGACCAAACCAGAACAGGTTTTCCACCACCCGCGACGGCAGGTAGGGATCGCGTCGCACCAGGTCGCGGACCCCGAGGGAGCGCGGCGTACGCCAATGTTCACCGCTGGGCATGCGTTCGCTGAGCACCCAGGTGTCCTTGCTCGCACCGCCGCGCTGCATCGACACCACCTCGGCGTCGGCATCCGCCGCCACCCGTGTCAGGCCGCCGGGCAGTACCCGATAACCGTCGGCGCTGGCAACGGCATATACGCGCATACCGATGGCCCGCGGTTGCAGGGTGCCCTCCTCGGCTTGCCAGATCGGCGCCTGGGACAATTGCGCCAGCTCCTGGGCAACATAGGCGTAAGGCCGGGCGCGCATGCGCTCGGCCAGGGCCTGGCGTTGTGCGTCATCGAGGTCGCGGCCGAACACCGGGACAAAACTCTGCGACGGAAACGCCGGTTTGATCAGCAGTTCAGGCAGTTTTTCCAGAGCTTGGGCCAGCACCGGCGGCTCGCCACACCACCAGGTGGCGATGGACGGCAGGAGCAACTCCTCGCCAAACAGGTGCTGGTTGATCTTCGGCAGGAAGCCCAACAGGCCGGGCGACTCCAGCACGCCACTGCCCAGGGCATTGGCCACCAGCACCCGGCCCTGACGCACCGCCTCCAGCAAACCGGGCACGCCCAGGGCCGAGTCGGTGCGCAGTTCCAGCGGATCGCAGAAGTCGTCGTCGAGCCGGCGCATGATCGCGTGGACCCGCTGCAAGCCGCTCAGGGTCTTGAGGTAGACCGTGGCGTCGCGCACCGTCAGGTCGCCACCCTCCACCAGCGGATAACCCAACTGGCGCGCCAGGTAGAGGTGTTCGAAATAGCTTTCGTTGAAACGGCCCGGGGTCAGCAGCACCACCAGCGGTGCTTCGGCATCGCTCGGTGCCTGGCGTACCAGGGTTTCCTGCAGGGTGCGGAAGAACCCGGCCAGGTGATGCACCCGCAGGTCGCGGTACAGGTCGGGAAAGGCCCGCGACACAATGGTGCGGTTTTCCAGGGCATAACCGGCCCCGGACGGCGCCTGGGTCCGATCCGCCGTGACCCACCAGCGACCGTCCGGTGTGCGCGCCAGGTCGACGGCGAACAGGTGCAGGAAGGTCCCGGCCGGCGGCTGGATGCCCTGGCAGGGCCAGAGGAAGTTGTTGTGGCCAAAGACCAGTTCGGCGGGCAACAGACCATCGCGAATCAGGGTCTGCGGGCCATAGAGATCGGCCAGCACCGCATTCAGCAGTCGTGCCCGCTGAGCAATGCCCGCCGCCACCCGCTGCCATTCGTCGGCAGGGATGATATGCGGCAACAGGTCGAGCTCCCAGGGCCGGTCGGCGCCCTTGGGGTCGGCGTAGACGTTGTAAGTCACGCCGTTTTCCTGGATCTGCCGGGCCAACAAGGCCTGGCGCTGAGCCAGTTGCGCGGGCGTGCTGCGTTGCAACTGGTCGATCAGCGGCCGCCAATGCGCACGCACGGCGCCGCCGTCGTCCAGCAGTTCGTGATAGGTCCCCGGTGTCAGCGGGTAGCGGTCAAGCAGGTCGGGCATGGAAAGCTCGGCAGACGGCAAGGGCAATCAGGTTAACGCAGACAGATGACGCACGGATACGCGAAAACTCCGTGCGCCCTGTCAGCTTTATGTGTGTCGCAAGTCCAATGTCATCGGCAGTTCGTCGTTGATCTTCAACGGCGGAATCGGCAGCGTGCCGGGACTGTGGCCAAGGCGGAAGAAGCGCGCCATGCGCCGGCTTTCCGCTTCGTTGGCGTTGACCGGCAAGGTCTCGTAGTTGCGCCCACCCGGATGGGCGACATGGTACTGGCAACCACCGAGGGAACGATGCATCCAGGTGTCGAGCAGGTCGAACACCAGCGGCGCATGCACCGGGATGGTCGGCTGCAGGCAGTTGGCCGGTTGCCAGGCGCGATAGCGCACGCCGGCGACAAATTCGCCGACCCGCCCGGTAGGTTGCAGCGGCACCGCCACGCCGTTGCAGGTCAGCAGATAGCGTTGCGGCGCCAGGCCACTCAGCTTGACCTGCAAGCGCTCCAGCGACGAGTCCACGTAGCGCACCGTGCCGCCGACCGCGCCCTCCTCGCCCAGCACATGCCAGGGTTCGAGGGCCTGGCGCACTTCGAGCTCGATGCCGTTGACCGCGTAGTCGCCGACTTTCGGGAAGCGGAACTCCAAGTGCGCGGCGAACCATTCGGCGCGCAGGGGATAGCCGGCGGCGTTGAGGTCGACGATGACATCGGCGAAATCCTGCTCGATAAAATGTGGCAACAGGAAGCGGTCGTGCAGTTCGGTGCCCCAGCGCGCCAGCTTGGGCGGCGCATAGGGCTCGCGCCAGAAGCGCGCCACCAGCGCCCGCAGCAGCAGTTGCTGGGTCAGGCTCATGCGCGCGTGGGGCGGCATTTCAAAGGCGCGCAGCTCCAGCAGGCCGAGGCGCCCCGTGGCGCCATCCGGCGAGTAGAGCTTGTCGATGCAGAACTCGGCGCGGTGGGTATTGCCGGTCACGTCGATCAGCAAGTTACGCAGCAAGCGGTCCACCAGCCAGGGCGGACATTCTTCGCCCGCTGGCGGTATCTGCGCGAAAGCGATTTCCAGCTCATACAGCGAGTCATTGCGCGCTTCGTCCACCCGCGGCGCCTGGGAGGTCGGGCCGATAAACAACCCGGAGAACAGGTAGGACAGCGACGGGTGGTTGTGCCAATAGCTGATCAGGCTGCGCAGCAGGTCCGGTCGCCGGAGGAACGGCGAGTCCGCCGGCGTTGCGCCGCCGAGGACAAAATGGTTGCCGCCGCCGGTGCCGGTATGGCGCCCGTCGATCATGAATTTCTCGGTGGTCAGGCGGGTCTGGCGCGCCTCTTCGTAGAGGAATTCAGTGCGTTCGACCAACTCGTCCCAAGTAGCGGACGGCTGCACATTGACCTCGATCACGCCCGGGTCCGGGGTGATCCTGAAATTCGCCAGGCGCGCATCGTGGGGTGGCTCGTAGCCTTCCAGCAACACCGGGCAATGCAGCTCCTCGGCAGTGGCTTCAATGGCGCTGACCAGTTCCAGATAGTCTTCGACCCGCTCCAGTGGCGGCATGAACAGATACAAGCGTCCGCCCCGGGCTTCGGCGCACAAGGCGGTGCGGGTCAGCCAGGCGGCGGACTCGTCGATCTTCGGCACTCGCTCTTCGCTCACCACCGGCTCGCCGTGGAGCTTGAGGGCTTCGGTGTCCGGCAGCTCGGGCAAATCCTGGTTCGGATCGGTCGGGTGCACGAACGGATACTCCGCTGCCGTCACCCAAGGTTGCGAAGCCAATGGCAGACGGTAACCCAGCGGTGAGTCCCCCGGCACCAGCCGGCAATGACTATCCCGCAGGTACCAGCGTCCGCTCTGCCAACGGTCATTGGCCGCGGTACGGGCCAGCGGCAGGACCTGGCCAATCACCTTGTCCAGACCCTGGGAGAACACCTTGCGCAGCCGCGCGCGCTCCAGTTCGTCATCCAGTCGTGGGTCTGTGGCCGTGACGTTGATCGGCAATTGCCCCTCGCGCCACAGGTAGTAGAAATTGTCCTCGTAGGCTGGAAAAACAAAGCGGGGCGGCAGTTTCAGACGTTCGGCGACACTCGCCAGGAAACGCCCGGCCATTGCGCCGTCGGCGCCATAGTCTTCCTGCTCGTCGGCAATCAGCGCGCTGTTGTGCCAGATCGGCACGCCGTCGCGGCGCCAGTAGCTATTGAGCGACCAGCGCGGCAATTGCTCGCCGGGGTACCACTTGCCCTGGCCAAAATGCACCAGGCCTTGCGGGGCATAACGCTTGCGCATGCGCTGGAACAGTTCGGCGGACAGCCGGCGTTTGTCCGGGCCCAGGGCTGCGGTGTTCCACTCGGCGCCGTCCGGGTCATCGATGGAGACGAAGGTCGGCTCGCCGCCCATGGTCAGGCGCACATCGCCTTCAAGCAGGTCGGCGTCGATCTGCCGGCCCAAGGCCTGGATCGCCAGCCATTGCTCCTCGGTGTAGGGCTTGGTGACGCGCGGCGCCTCCCAGATCCGCTCCACCGACATTTCGTGGCTGAACTCGCACTCGCAGGGTTCCACCAGGCCGCTGATCGGCGCCGCTGACGAGGGATCGGGGCTGCAGGCCAACGGAATATGCCCTTCGCCGGCGAACAGCCCGGAAGTGGCGTCCAGGCCGATCCAGCCGGCACCCGGCAGATAGACTTCGCACCAGGCGTGCAGGTCGGTGAAATCGACCTCGGTGCCGGACGGGCCGTCGAGGGCCTTCACGTCGGCGGTGAGCTGGATCAGGTAGCCGGAAACAAAACGCGCCGCCAGCCCCAGGTGACGCAGCAGTTGCACCAGCAACCAGGCCGAGTCGCGGCAGGAGCCGGAGGCGTTGACGAGGGTCTGCTCGGGCGTCTGCACGCCGGGCTCCATGCGGATCAGGTAACCGATGTCTTCGCTCAGGCGCTGGTTGAGAGCCACCAGGAAATCCACGCTGGGCAGCGGCGTGCGGTCGATGCCATCCAGGTAGGCCTGGAACTTCGGCGTCAGCGGCAGCTTTTCCAGGTACGGCGACAGCTCGTGCTTTTCATCGGCGGCGTAGGTAAACGGGATCTTCTCGGCGTAGGGTTCGAGGAAAAAGTCGAACGGATTGAACACCGCCATCTCGGCGACCAGGTCGACCTCGATGCGCAGCTCCGCGGTTTTTTCCGGGAACACCAGGCGCGCCAGGTAGTTGCCCTGGGGATCCTGTTGCCAGTTGATGAAATGCTGCTCGGGCTGGACCTTCAGCGCATAGGACAAAATCCGCGTGCGACTGTGGGCGGCCGGACGCAGGCGAACGATCTGCGGACCGAGCTCGATGGCGCGTTCATAGCGGTAATGCGTGACATGGTGCAATGCGACATGGATCGACACGGCGTGCCTCCTGCGAGCCTGGGCTTATACCTGTGCGCGCAAGACTTATGCCACTTGGCCAAGCCCCGCGCTTTCGGCGTGAGTCGTGCTCGCTCAGCTAAGCACAGCACCAGAATGGCGCCAGCTTGCGGGCGTAGTGCAGAGAGTCGCACAGAAACGGGGCGAATGGTCGAACGCCGTTATCCGCGCGTTTTTCGCCGGGTCTTCAGGGCATTTTTCAGGGCTTCGCGCTGCTGGCGGATATCGACGAGCTTGCTGCGCATTTCGCGGTGGCGTTTGCTGTTGAGCAGCAGCAGGCCAATAAGCGGTGCAAAGACAGCCAATCCGTAAATGACTCGATGAGGGTGAGACTCGATGGTCGGCAACACACTCAAAAAACAAAGCGCGAATAGCAGAACCAGTCCCCGAACCCATTGAGGACGACCGCGCACAATCATGAAATTGCAGTGAACCACCACCAATGCCAGTGCCACGACCGCGATAAACATGCCGGTCGCCTGCTCGCCTAACGAGGCGTCAGGGAAAAAGTGGTCACCCACCAGCGGCACGCCACAGGAGACGGAGATCAACGCCGCAAAAATCCCGCCGATGAAGGTGGGGAAGTAGTGCGCCAGGAAACGCGGCAGGCTCAGGTCTTCCATTATTCCTCAATCTCCTCGTAAAGCCCGACGGCGATGGTTTTCACGTTGCCGGACAAGGCGCTGCCAGTCAGTCCAATGGCGGCCCCCAGGGAGTCCTTGATCTGGGTCACTGTGGCATGTTTGATCTCGGTGGGCGTGAAACGCTTGGGCAACTCGCCGGCCAGCTGTTTCAACTTGAGCATTTTCGGGGTCAGCCTGGGATCGTTGATGCTCAACAGTTCCTTGGTCAACTTCGAACGCTCCTGACGGCTAAGCCCGCGCAGCACCTCACGAACGGTCTTGCCGGTGGTGGCCTTGGTCATGCGCACCAGCTTGAGGGTCGTCAGGGATGATGCCCCAACCCCCATCAACGAAGCAGCATCCAGGGCTATCGAGGCGTACTGATACCAGGCCTCGCTATCCAGATCGTCATTGCGCGCAGGATTGACCGCTTCGTTGACCGTTCGGTATCCCCCGATGGCGCATTGCGCGGTACTGGCGACGGCTGCGGTGTAGCCAATGGCAACCACCACCGAACTGGCCCCGGCCGAGAAGGGAACCGCCACCGAGCCACTCAACACCACCACCCAGCCGATCACCGCACCCGCGCAGGACAAGGTGGTATTGATCGCTTCTCCAACCAACCGTGACTCACGGGGATTGTCCTGCACCTGCTGGGCGAACTGCACCGGCGCAATGTACTTCTGCGCCTCGCGCAAGATGATGCGCTTGGGCTTGATGCTGCAGATCGGCTGGAACTCGCGCAGGGTGACGACGCTGAAGTCGACGCCGATATAGACCACGCCGGCCCCGACGATGCCAGGGTCGGCATCAATCGCCGCAAAGAGCTTCGGCAGGTTGATCTGGCTTTCGATACGTTGGCGAGCGAGGAATTGCGAAGGGCTGGAATCCATGCCGATGCCAGGGAGCGGGTTGCTCACAAGTGTTCATCCTTGAAGAGAAGGCTTGTCGTCGGGTGACGTGGGAATCACGTCACCTTAACAAACGACTCTCGCGGCCACTAGAACGCAAAACGCCATCACTCAACCTGCAATCAGCGCGGCACCACCGGCTTGCGGGTCGGCTTCTTGCCTTTGCCCTTGGCCGCGTCGGTACGCTCCTTGGCGGCCTGCTTGTTACGCGCAAACGCCGCGGCCTTGGCCTGTTCGCGTTTGTCCCAGGCATTGCCACCATCGCTGCCACGGGGCGGCAGGCCGGTGTGCTGAGTCAGGATCTTGGTGGTCGTGTCCTTCGCCACCTTGTGGCTGCCGGCCGGTGTCGAGTTCTTCCGGCGCGCGCTCTGGTAGCTGTCGGTCGCCGGCTGGTGCAGCGGGATCAACTGGTCCTTGCCCGGCCCGATCAGGTCGCCACGGCCCATCCGTTGCAAGGCCTCGCGCAGCATCGGCCAGCCCTTCGGATCGTGGTAGCGCAGGAACGCCTTGTGCAACCGGCGCTGCTCCTCGCTCTTGACGATGGTCACCGCGTCGCTCTTGTAGGTGACCTTGCGCAATGGGTTCTTGCCCGAGTGGTACATGGCCGTGGCGGTGGCCATCGGCGACGGGTAGAACGCCTGCACCTGGTCGGCCCGGAAGCCGTTGCCCTTGAGCCACAGCGCCAGGTTCATCATATCTTCGTCGGTGGTGCCCGGGTGCGCGGCAATGAAGTACGGAATCAGGTACTGCTCTTTCCCGGCTTCCTTGGAGTACTTCTCGAACATGCGCTTGAACTTGTCATAGCTGCCGATGCCCGGCTTCATCATCTGGTTGAGCGGACCTTCCTCGGTATGCTCCGGGGCGATCTTCAGATAGCCGCCGACGTGATGGGTCACCAGTTCTTTCACGTACTCCGGCGACTCGACCGCGAGGTCGTAGCGCAGGCCGGAGGCGATCAGGATCTTCTTCACACCCGGCAAGGCACGGGCGCTGCGATAGAGCTGGATCAACGACGAATGATCGGTGTTCAGGTTCGGGCAGATGCCGGGGAACACGCACGACGGCTTGCGGCACGCGGATTCGATTTCCGGGCTCTTGCAGGCAATGCGATACATGTTCGCGGTCGGGCCGCCGAGATCGGAAATCACCCCGGTAAAGCCCGGCACCTTGTCGCGGATCTCTTCGATCTCGCGAATGATCGACTCTTCGGAACGGTTCTGGATGATCCGCCCTTCGTGCTCGGTAATGGAGCAGAACGTACAGCCGCCGAAGCAGCCACGCATGATGTTCACCGAGAAACGGATCATGTCGTAGGCCGGGATCTTCTCCTTGCCATACGCCGGGTGCGGGACGCGCTGATAAGGCATGCCGAACACGTAGTCCATTTCCTCAGTAGTCATCGGAATGGGCGGCGGATTGAACCAGACGTCCACATCGCCATGCTTCTGTACCAGCGCACGGGCGTTGCCCGGGTTGGTTTCCAGGTGCAACACACGGTTGGCGTGGGCATAAAGCACCGCGTCGCCACGGACCTTTTCCACCGACGGCAGGCGGATCACAGTCTTGTCGCGGGTCATCCGTGGGCTGGCCAGGATCTGCACGACCTTGGCTTCCTGCGGATCTTCCACTGGCCCCTTTTCCTGCTCGATGGCGCAGGCCTGGGTGTCCTGGGTGTTCACATAGGGGTTGATGATCTTGTCGACCTTGCCCGGCCGGTCGATGCGCGTGGAGTCGACTTCGTACCAACCTGCCGGCGTGTCGCGGCGAATGAACGCGGTGCCGCGTACATCGGTGATGTCTTCGATCTTGTGGCCGTAGGACAGGCGCTGAGCGACTTCGACAATCGCCCGCTCGGCGTTGCCGTAGAGCAGGATATCGGCGCTGGCGTCGATCAGGATCGAGTTGCGCACGCGGTCCTGCCAGTAGTCGTAGTGGGCGATCCGGCGCAGCGAGGCCTCGATGCCGCCGAGGACGATCGGCACATGCTTGTAGGCCTCCTTGCAGCGCTGGCTGTAGACCAGGCTGGCGCGATCCGGACGCTTGCCGGCCAGGCCGCCGGGCGTGTAGGCATCATCGGAGCGGATTTTCTTGTCGGCGGTGTAACGGTTGATCATAGAGTCCATGTTGCCGGCCGCGACCCCGAAGAACAGGTTCGGCTCGCCAAGCTTCATGAAGTCGTCCTTGGACTGCCAGTTCGGCTGGGCAATGATCCCGACGCGGAAGCCCTGGGACTCCAGCAGCCGGCCGATAATCGCCATGCCGAAGGACGGATGGTCAACGTAGGCATCACCGGTGACGATGATGATGTCGCAGGAATCCCAGCCAAGCTGATCCATCTCTTCCCGGCTCATGGGCAGGAAGGGCGCTGGCCCGAAACATTCGGCCCAGTACTTGGGATAGTCAAATAACGGCTTGGCTGCTTGCATGGCGATGACCGGTGTCGAGATGAAAATTCGCGGGCGCGGAATATAGCACAAATTTTGATCAAGTCCGACGATAACAGTTGGTTTTACCCACGCCCATCTCCCGAACGCTGGCCGACAACTATCTAGTGCAGCCGTACAACCGCCTTGTCGTTAGCTGGTCCTTCAAAAAACCAGCAAGGCGACCGCCATGACGAGCGCATCTCCCCCCGCCCCGAACGACCCAATGCATTTCGATATCATTAAAGATCATTTGCCAGCCTGGCTGCTCGATACGCCCCAGGATCAACGCAAGGCCTTGCGCCAGAGCCTGATCGCCAGTTGCCATTCCCGGCATGACGTCCAGCAGCTGCTGGCAAAACTGCAATCGCCCGCGCAATTCATCAAGCCACTGCTGGAACGGGCCATCGCCTTCAACTTCCAACTCCACCTGGATGTCGAACGGGCGACCTTCGTACACGTGCGCAAAAACAACTATTTCTTCGGATTGATTTCGCTCCAGGGCGAGACCAGCGAACAAAGCCTCTTATCCGCCGCCCTGCGCAACTTCGACGAATCGCTCACCAGCGCCGAGACCTTCGGCGCGGGCTCGGGGATTTACTCGGCGCCCAGAGTCCAAGGCGGCAAAACCCGGATCAAACCCGAGGCGTTCGCCCTGGTCTGCCGCAGCCTCGACTTCGGCAGCCTTTACCAGGCTCACCTGCGCTCAGCTCTCAAGCCTCCTGCCCAAGCCGATGGCGATGACGCCAGCCGCACCCAGGATGCTCTGCTCAAGAGCTATACCGACGCCTTTGCCGTAACGATACATCTGGCCAGAATCAAAAAAGAGATCTCGATAGCCGACTACCACGCATTGCTCGACGTGCTGAACAACCGCTATGTCGTCAGGTATGGCACCCAGCCCTGCTCTCGGCTCAAATTCCTTGGTATGGACCTCAGCGAGGTGCTGGTCATCGGACTGGACGCCGAGGATGGTAGCCACCCCTGCATCGTCTACATACCGCAGGATCCGATCAGCTCCTTGGCGCGCTACGACTCCCTCAGGGATTTCGAAGACGAGCTAAGCCACAGGCTGCTGTCACACAGCTACACACGGTTCTTTTCACGATTCCTCCCAACCAGCGATCAAGGAGAGCTGCTCAGCCAGATGATCAAACGCGCCATGTGGCAAAAATGGAAACCAAACACGCAGATTCCGGCAGCTGATTCGTTGTTGCTGACGCGACACCCAGTGGAAGGCAACGTATTCCAAAGCCTGCGCGCCCAGCGCATACGACAGATCGAACGCCACGGACGGGAAGTCGTCCCCCCTACAGCGGATCTCGACAGCCAAGCTCATCAACGCCTGTTACAAACTTACGAAAAGGCCGGTCTGAGCGCATTGGGGCTAGCCGTGTCGTTCATACCGCTGGTAGGCGATATTCTGCTGATCTTCACCGGAGCCCAACTGATCCATGAGGTGTATCAAGGATTCAATGCCTGGAGACGTCATGAGCAGGTTGAAGCCCTCAACTACCTGATGGACATCGCCGAGCAGGTCGCACTCATGGGGGCAAGCGCGGGCGCCATCAAGGCCGGTCGGTTCGTCAAGTCGCTGATTCGCGTCGAACCCTCACCCGGCACGTCCTGCTTATGGAAGCCGGACTTGACGCCCTATCGGCAACCCCTTGAACTGCCTGAAGCGCTGCTCCCCGATGAACAGGGCCTCTACGACTACCAGGACAAGCACTACCTGGCGCTGGACGAGCAACTCTATGAGGTGGGCAGTGCTGGCGATCCACCCGAGTGGTCCATTCGACATCCCCACGACCCCTGGGCGTATTCACCGCCCTTGCTGCAAAACGGGGCCGGGGCCTGGCGCACCCGGTATGAAAAACCACAAGACTGGGATGACCTGAAACGACTCAAGCGCTTGGGACCGCTTGCAGCGGCCATCCAGCATGAGGACCTGGCGCCGATCCTGCACGCCAGCGCAACCGATTCACAATCGTTGCTTCAACTTCATCTCGCTAACCAGTCACCGCCGGCGCAATTGACCGACACCTTGAAACGCTTCCGGCTCGCCAGGCAAACCCAACATCGGCGCCTGCCGGAAAGCCCCTCGGGCAAGGCCAGCGGCAGCCCTTCCGGGATCGCCGAGCAGAACCCGGCGCAACAGTTCGAGGCCCTTTATCGAAACAGCGAACACGTCGAAGGCCCGCTGCTCGAACAGATTCGACAGGACTTTCCAAACCTGCCCAAGAGCTATGTGCAGGCCTTGGCCAGATCCATCAATCCCGCCGAAGCCGAGCAGATCCTGAAGCAGAAAAGCTTGCTGCCCTACCTGAAAGAAGAAACCGAGCTCTCGGTGCAGGGGGTGGATACCGCTCGACTTTATGAAGGTCTTTATCTGCCCACGACAGCCAATCCGGCTTCAGACCAACTGGTGTTCCACACCCTTGAAGCGCTCCCCGGTTGGTCGGGCAAGGTTCGCCTGGAACTGTATTCGGACTCGCTGGCCGAGCCCCCGCTGGCCAGTGTCGGCAATGACCGGGCAACGACCGTCAGGCGCCTGCTCCGTGAAGACTCGCGCTATCGGGTCTACGACACCGACGATCGACAAATCCTGGCGCCGAGCGAGCTCTATACGGCGATCCGGCAAGCCCTGCCCAAAACCGAGCTCGACAACCTGGGCGTTACGGGCCCGAATCAAGACATCACCCTCAAGCAATCACTGCTCCACAAGATCCGGCAATTGAGCTCTTCGCCAGCGGCCGTGCGCCAGCTCCGGTCTTCTCCCGAGCCCCTTGCGTCTTCGCATCCCGGCATTGCGCCGGATACTTACTTCGCGCTGAAAACACCACCGGGCGACCTCCACCTCGTGGACGATGGTCTGTATCAGGACACCTTTTCCCGGCACTACATCCAGGAGGCGGGGCACTACTACCAGGTCGAATCTTCAGACCTTGGCTGGAAACTGATCGACGCCCGCAACCCTTTTCGCTGGTATCGCCCGGTGCTACGACGAAAGGCCGGTCATTGGGAAATCAATACCGCCATCGGCTTGAAAGGCGGAGCGCCGGGCCCGGGACAAAGCAAGATAGAGCTTGTGAACAGTGACTCTGAAATGGTCTCGGCGCTTGAGTACATCAAGCCCGAGCCTTTCACCGCCGAAGACCTGCGGCGGATGAAAGTCATCAAATCCTATCAGCGCTCACCCAACAAAATAGGTGACTATGACCGCGTGAACAATGGCCGTTATCCCATAAGAGACCTGTCAGGCAATCCTCTGCGCATCAAAAAAATCCAGCATATGAGTAACATCAGCAACTCGGGAATACGCTACCCGGCCAAGGACATCCTGCCGTATTTGAAATGGGCGACCCATGAAGAGACCGCCAAACTGTACGAGGAGAAGCTGCTATTGCGGGAGTTCACCGAACAGGATGCCAAGGTTCCCCAGGAGCAAAGCCTGATCGGCCAGGCCATGGTCGTTGCCAGAAAACCGTTGAAAGCCGGGGAAGCCATTGGGGTGTATGGCGGTAGTTTCATCCCGTTTCACGTCAGCAATGCCCGTCGGGATCCGTTCGTGATCGACATTTTGCCGGCGCCCCGGCCCAGCCGACCGAAATGGGATCGACTGATGCTGTCGGGAGACAACATCATTTCGCGCATCAATTCCATTTTCGAATACGAGGAAAACGTCCCGGTCCGGCAAGCCGTCGCCGGCTACAACGTCGAAGGCGCGTCGTTTCCCGTCGATGTCGATATGGGCGAAGGTCGCCTTGAGTCGTTCCACCTGAGCGCTTTCTTTACCACCCGGGCTATTCCCGCCGATGAAGAACTGCGCTGGAATTACGGCTACAGCGAAGCGGGGGTGCGCACTGTATTCGCGCCGCCCGAAGCAAGTCCGTGAATCTGCAATCCGGCTGACGAAATGTTCGACTTACTCGTCATCATCGAAGTTGTAGCTGCCCGGCGCGAGGTTCTCGAAGCGCGTGTACTTGCCGATAAAAGCCAGGCGAATAAAACCGATCGGGCCGTTACGCTGTTTGCCGATGATGATTTCGGCGATGCCCTTGTGTTCGGTTTCCGGGTGATAGACCTCGTCCCGGTAGACGAACATGATGACGTCGGCGTCCTGCTCGATCGCTCCGGATTCGCGCAAGTCGGAGTTCACCGGACGCTTGTTCGGCCGTTGCTCGAGGGAGCGGTTGAGCTGGGACAGGGCCACCACCGGGCAGTTGAATTCCTTGGCCAGGGCCTTGAGGGAGCGGGAAATCTCGGAAATCTCGTTGGTCCGGTTGTCACCGCTGGAACCGGGGATCTGCATCAACTGCAGGTAGTCGATCATGATCAGGCCGATCTCGCCGTGCTCACGCACCAGGCGGCGGGTCCGCGCACGCATTTCCGACGGGCTGATACCGGCCGTATCGTCGATAAACAGCTTGCGGTCGTTGAGCAGGTTGACCGCCGAGGTCAGCCGCGGCCAGTCGTCGTCTTCCAGACGACCGGCGCGGACCTTGGTCTGGTCGATCCGCCCGAGGGAAGACAGCATACGCATGATCAGCGATTCGCCTGGCATCTCCAGGGAGTACACCAGCACCACCTTGTCGCTGCGCAGCACCGCGTTCTCCACCAGGTTCATGGCGAAGGTGGTCTTACCCATGGACGGACGGCCGGCGACGATGATCAGGTCGGACGGTTGCAGGCCGCTGGTCTTCTCGTCGAGGTCGGTGTAGCCGGTGGACAGACCGGTGATGGCGTTGTCGGTGTTGAACAGCGTATCGATCCGGTCGATGGCCTTGGTCAGCAGGTCGTTGACGCTGACCGGACCGCCGGTCTTGGGCCGCGCTTCGGCGATCTGAAAAATCTGCCGCTCGGCTTCGTCGAGAATCTCGGAAGCGGTACGCCCTTGCGGGTTGAACGCGGTGTCGGCGATTTCAGTGCTGATGCCGATCAACTGGCGCAGGGTCGCTCGCTCGCGAACGATCGCCGCGTAGGCCTTGATGTTGGCCACCGACGGAATGTTCTTCGCCAGCTCCGTCAGATAGCCCAGGCCGCCGACCTGGGAGGTCTGCCCTTCCTTGTCCAACTGCTCGGCCAAGGTCACCACGTCGATCGGCATGTTCTGATCGGCCAGCTTGGCAATGGCGCGGAAGATCAGGCGGTGGTCATGTCGATAGAAGTCGCCGTCCGAGACTTGATCGAGCACGCGCTCCCAGGCGTTGTTGTCCAGCATCAGACCACCGAGCACGGCCTGTTCGGCCTCGATGGAATGCGGCGGCACTTTCAGCGCGGCGGTTTGCAGATCGTATTGCTCGGGAGCGGAGATATCGTTCATGGCCACTTGGAATTAGGGGGTTTGCAAAAGGACGTTGCCAAAAAAACAAAGGGCACGACCTGAATGAACAGAGTCGTGCCCGATGTTAACCGTCTGGCGCACAAGTCGCCAGACGATTGGGTACTGCTTAAGCAGCCACCACGACAACGCGTACGGTTGCTTCGACTTCGGCGTGCAGATGCACGGCCACGTCGAATTCACCCACGTTACGGATGGTGCCGTTCGGCAGACGCACTTCGCTTTTTGCCACTTCAACGCCGGAGGCGGTCAGGGCATCAGCGATGTCGTGGGTACCGATCGAACCGAACAGCTTGCCTTCGTCACCGGCGGTGGCAGTGATGGTCACTTCCAGCTCAGCCAGTTGGGCGGCACGCGATTCAGCCGAAGCTTTCTTGTCTGCTGCGGCTTTTTCCAGCTCAGCGCGACGCTCTTCGAACGCAGCCAGGTTGGCAGCGGTCGCAGCGGTGGCTTTGCCGAATGGCAGCAGGTAGTTACGACCGTAACCGGCCTTAACGTTTACCTTATCGCCCAGGTTGCCCAGGTTGGCGATTTTTTCCAGAAGGATCAGTTGCATGTGGAAATCCTCTTAACTTTTAACCTTCACCGTTCGCGGAACCGTTATCGGCGTCTTTCGACGCCAGGCGTCCGCGAAAATCAATCAGGCTGTCGACAATGGCCAATACCATGAGCAACGGACCGAGCAAGTGCATGAATGGCACGAGCGTGACGTACATCCCCACCAACCAGAAACTGGCCAGTTTCTTCTGCGCCACCAGCCCGTGAATCAGGGCCAGGCCGGCGAAGACCAGTGGAACACCGCACAGCGGCAACAAAATCAATGCATGCAGGCCGATAAACGGCGCGACAAACATGACGGCCAGCAGCGACAGGGCCACCTTCTTGGGGATCCGGATCGCGCGAAACTCGCGTCCGAAACCACCGGGGTTGTACAACAACGCTTGCCAATAGCGCCCAAGAATCAGGCACATCACACTAAAGACCTGCAGCGAGATCGCCGTCGAGGTGATCAACAGGGGCACGGCCAGTGACGCGAGGAACGCTCGCTGATCTACCGACAACTTGTGGTAGACCTCACCGAGAGCCAGCGGCACGACTTGTTCAAACGTCTGCGCCAACCCTTCGATGAAGGGACTGAAAATCGTCCCCAGACTCACCGCACATGCCAACCCTACAGCCATGCTGACCAGCAGCACGCGGTTCCAGGAGTAGCCAGCGCGTAAAACCAACGCCAGGCTGCAAGACCCGAGCAGCACCAAAAGGGCCGTGGGGTCTTTCTGGATATTGAAGTGCCAGAACAGCAGCACCGACAACACACCCAGACCAATGACGCCAAGGGCGTCCGAACCGCGCCGCAGGAGCACAAGGCACCCGGCGGCGGCACTCAACCAGAACAACAGCGGCAATGCCGCAGATCCGGCCACGACGAGCATGGCCTGCATACGTCCGCGCATGATGAATCCAGCTAAGGCGCGCATGCATTCAATCCTTTACTGCGTGTCGACTGCCCGGTCTCAGCGGCCGTGGCTGTCGGTGTAGGCCAGCAGGGCCAGGAAGCGGGCGCGCTTGATAGCGGTGGCCAGCTGACGCTGATAACGAGCTTTGGTACCGGTGATACGGCTTGGAACGATTTTGCCGGTTTCGGATACGTAGGCTTTCAGGGTGTTGAGATCTTTGTAATCGATCTCTTTCACGTCTTCAGCGGTGAAGCGGCAGAATTTACGACGACGGAAGAAACGTGCCATGTAATTGGCTCCTCAAAAGGTCCGTGGATTACTCGTCAGCGTTATCGCTGGCGTCGCTGTCATCACCCTCAACGCCATCGGCGTCGGAGTGCTCAGGACGGTCGCGACGCTCACGGCGCTCACTGCGGTTTTCTTCAGCCTTGAGCATCTCGGACTGGCCAGTAACGGCTTCGTCGCGACGGATGACCAGGTTACGGATCACAGCATCGTTGTAGCGGAAGTTGTCTTCCAGCTCGGCCAGGGCCTTGCCAGTGCATTCAACGTTCAGCATCACGTAGTGAGCCTTGTGAACATTGTTGATTGCATAGGCCAGTTGACGACGGCCCCAGTCTTCCAGACGGTGGATTTTGCCGCCGTCTTCTTCGATCAGCTTGGTGTAACGCTCTACCATGCCGCCGACTTGTTCGCTTTGATCCGGGTGGACCAAAAAGATGATTTCGTAATGACGCATGAATGCTCCTTACGGGTTGTAGCCTGCCGCTCAAAAACGGTCAGACAAGGAGTGAATGACACTTGTGTGTCTTGCCTGGAGTAGGCACAGATGCGCCAGCCATCACGGCAAGGGGCGCAATTGTAGAGAAGGGGCGAGAGGGGTGCAAGACAATTGGTGATTATTTGAACAGATCACCCAGCGCAAGTCGCGAACCCTGTGGGAGCCGACTTGCCGGCGATGGCAGCGATGGACAGTGCAAGACTCAAGGGCCTCATCGCTGGCAAGCCAGGCTCCTACAGGGGACGGCGTCGGACACAGGGTTTGCGTATGACACACATCCCATGTGGGAGCCGGCTTGCCGGCGATGAGGCCGGCAAGTCCTGCGGTGACCGTTCGGCCGTCATCGCTGGCAAGCCAGCTCCCACAAAGGTTTTGCGGTAATCAGGCCTTTTTGGTGGCAGCCTTGACGCTGCGCTGGCGCAGCGCTTCGAACAAGCACACACCGGTGGCCACCGAGACGTTGAGACTGCTGACGCTACCGGCCATCGGCAGGCGCACCAGATAGTCGCAATGCTCGCGGGTCAGGCGCCGCATGCCCTTGCCTTCGGCCCCCATGATCAGGATGGTCGGGCCGGTCAGGTCCTGCTGGTACAACTCCTGCTCCGCCTCTCCCGCCGTACCGACGACCCACAGGCCGCGCTGCTGGAGTTTTTCCAGGGTCCGCGCCAGGTTGGTCACCGCCACCAGCGGAATCACTTCCGCCGCGCCGCAGGCCACCTTGCGCACCGCCGGCGTCAACGTCGCCGACTTGTCCTTGGGTACCACCACCGCCAACGCCCCGGCCGCATCGGCGGTGCGCAGGCAAGCGCCAAGGTTGTGCGGGTCGGTCACGCCGTCGAGCACCAGAATCAACGGCGCGCCTTCGGTGCGATCGAGCAACTCGTCGAGCATCGCCTCACCCCAGACCTGGCTCGGACTGACGTCCGCTACCACGCCCTGGTGCACGCCTTCGACCCAGGCATCCATCTCGCGGCGCTCGGCCTGACCGACCGACACCCGGTTTTCCGCGGCCAGCCCCAGCAACACCTGGACCCGCGGATCACTGCGGCCTTCGGCCAGCCAGATCTGCTTGACGCGCTTCGGGTGATGACGCAACAACGCCTCTACGGCATGCACGCCGTAGATTTTTTCCAACTGACTCATGACTTGCCCTTGGGTTTACGCGCCCCGCCGCTTTTCGCGGGACCAGCGCCCGCCTTTGGCGGACCTTTACGATGCTTGCTCGGCTTCTCCGACGGAGCCCCGTGCGCGGGCTTTCCCTCGGTCTTGCCTTTACCGCCGTTCTTGGCTTCGGCCAACAACGCCTGCTTCAGTTCACGACTCCTGCGCACTTCGGCGTTTTTCGCCGCCGCATCGCTGGGCCGATAAGCCTCGTCCGATTTCTTCGCGGTTGCGCCACGACGCCCGGCCTTGGCCGGCTCCGGGGCTTTTTCGACAGCGGCAGGAGCGGGAGCGCTGGTTTCAGTCCCACGCTTCTTGCGACCGATCGGCGCGCTGAGGGTTTTCTCAGCCATTTCGAAGTCGATCTTGCGCTCGTCGAGGTCGACGCGCATGACCTTCACTTCCACCGTGTCGCCAAGACGGAAGCTGCGACCGGTGCGCTCGCCCGCCAGACGGTGATGAACCGGATCGAAATGGTAGTAATCACCCGGCAAGGCGGTGACATGCACCAGGCCTTCGACGTAGATATCGGTCAGCTCGACGAACAGGCCGAAACCGGTCACCGCGGTGACCACGCCCGGGAACGACTCGCCCACGCGATCCTTCATGAACTCGCACTTGAGCCAGTTCACCACGTCACGGGTGGCTTCGTCGGCACGCCGCTCGCTCATCGAGCACTGTTCGCCCAACTGCTCCAGCGCCGCTTCGTCGTACGGATAGATCCGCGCCTTCGGAATGGTCATCGCGCCGGCACGCCGCACGTGCGGCGTATCCTGCTTGGAGTGGATGACGCTGCGGATCGCACGATGCGTCAGCAGGTCCGGGTAACGGCGGATCGGCGAGGTGAAGTGGGTGTAGGCCTCGTAATTCAGGCCGAAGTGGCCCTGGTTGTCGGCGCTGTACACCGCCTGGCTCAGGGAGCGCAGCATCACGGTCTGGATCAGGTGGAAATCCGGGCGGCTCTGGATACTGGCCAGCAACGCCTGGTAATCCTTCGGCGACGGACCGTCCTTGCCCTTGTGCAGGGACAGGCCCAGCTCACCGAGGAAGGCGCGGAGTTTTTCCAGGCGCTCCGGCGGCGGACCGTCGTGCACCCGGTACAACGCCGGAATCTCGTGCTTCTTGAGGAACTCGGCGGTGGCCACGTTGGCCGCCAGCATGCATTCTTCGATCAGCTTGTGCGCGTCGTTGCGGGTGGTCGGACGGATTTCCGCGATCTTGCGCTCGGAACCGAAGATGATCCGCGTTTCCTGGGTTTCGAAGTCGATGGCGCCACGGGTATGCCGCGCCGCCAGCAACACCTTGTACAGGGCGTAGAGCTGCTTGAGGTCCGGAACCACTTCCGAATACTCGCCACGCAGTTTCTTCGCCTCGGTGGTCTTCGGCTGCTCCAGGATCGCGCTGACCTTGTTGTAGGTCAGGCGCGCATGGGAGTGGATCACCGCTTCGTAGAACACGTAGTCGGTCATCTGCCCGCTTTTGTTGATGGTCATTTCACAGACCATCGCCAAGCGGTCGACATGCGGGTTCAACGAGCACAGGCCGTTGGACAATTGCTCAGGCAGCATCGGTACGACACGCTCGGGGAAGTACACCGAGTTGCCGCGCACCTGGGATTCGGCGTCCAGCGCCGAACCGATCTTCACATAGCTGGAAACGTCGGCAATCGCCACGTACAACTTCCAGCCGCCGGAGAACAGCCGCAGTTTGCCTGGAGTGGCTTCGCAATAGACCGCATCGTCGAAGTCGCGGGCGTCTTCGCCGTCGATGGTGACGAACGGCAGATGGCGCAGGTCAATGCGCTTCTCCTTGTCCTTCTCCTCGACTTCCGGCTTGAGCTTGGCCGCTTCCTTGAGCACGGCCTCGGGCCAGACGTGGGGAATGTCGTAGGTGCGCAGCGCGACATCGATCTCCATGCCGGGCGCCATGTAGTTGCCCACCACTTCGATCACATCGCCCTGGGGCTGGAAGCGCGGCGTCGGCCAGTGGGTGATTTTCACCTCGACGAACTGCCCGACCCGGGCGTCGGCGTTGCGGCCCGGGGTCACCAGCACTTCCTGCTGGATCTTCGGGTTATCCGCGACCACGAAGCCGATGCCGCCCTCCTCGAAGTAACGCCCGACGATGCTCTCGTGAGCACGGGACACCACTTCGACGATCACGCCTTCACGGCGTCCGCGCCGATCCAGGCCGGAAACCCGCGCCAGGGCGCGGTCGCCATCGAACACCAGGCGCATTTGCGCCGGGCTCATGAACAGGTCGTCGCTGCCGTCGTCCGGGATCAGGAAGCCGAAGCCGTCGCGGTGACCGGCGATGCGGCCGAGGATCAGGTCGAGCTTGTCCACCGGCGCGTAGGTGCCACGGCGGGTGTAAATCAGTTGCGCATCGCGCTCCATGGCACGAAGGCGGCGGCGCAGAGCCTCGATCTGATCTTCAGTGGTCAGACCGAACTCATCCACCAGCTCCTCGCGACTGGCCGGCGATCCACGCTCGGACAGGTGCGCCAGGATAAGCTCGCGGCTAGGAATGGGGTTTTCGTATTTTTCCGCTTCACGAGCGGCCTCGGGATCGAGGGACTGCCAATCGGCCATTAGATAAATTTCACCTTGTCTATATGCGGGTTAGTTTGGCATACGCGTATTGAAACGGGAAATTTCAGGCACACAGGCCGGCTTAAAACCCATTTGTCGGCGCGAAAAATGCCGGACGATGCACATTGAAGCGTTTTTTTTGGTTTTTTTCATGACAGGGGTTTACAGTTAAAAGGCGTCTCCGTATAGTGCGCGCCATCGACGACGGAGACGTTGACGATGCTGCCCAGATGGTGAAATTGGTAGACACGCCAGCTTCAGGTGCTGGTGACCGCAAGGTCGTGGAAGTTCGAGTCTTCTTCTGGGCACCAATTCAAGTTTCAGAGTAACACTCTGGAATCTCACAAAAACCCGCGAAAGCGGGTTTTTGCGTTTCTGGCCCCGACACTTTCCCGAATACGCCACACCCGGCTTGTCGGCGATGAGGCCAGCAAGCCTTGCATCGATCCTGCCGACGCCATCGCCAGCAAGCTGGCTCCCACATGGGAGGCAGCGTCGAATACAGATTTTGTTACGACACGAACCCTGTAGGAGCTGGCTTGCCAGCGATGAGACCCTTGAGCCATGTGGCGATCTTGCGGACGCCATCGCCGGCAAGCCCCCAAATTTGATTTATTAAAAGCAAAACAGGGGTTTACAGATCAAAAGGCTCTCCGTATAGTGCGTCCCATCAACGGCGTGCAACGCTGCTGATGCTGCCCAGATGGTGAAATTGGTAGACACGCCAGCTTCAGGTGCTGGTGACCGCAAGGTCGTGGAAGTTCGAGTCTTCTTCTGGGCACCAATTCAAGTTTCAGAGTAACACTCTGAAATCTCACAAAAACCCGCGAAAGCGGGTTTTTGCGTTTCTGATCCCATCATTTTCCTGGACACACCACACACCTGTGGCGAGCGGGCTTGCCACAGATAGGTACTCAGCCCGTACTTTGTCGACCCTGAGGCCCTCTTCGCGGGCAAGCTCCGCCCCCACCGTGTCCACGCTCAACCACAGGTTAGCGGCGCGACACAAAACCTGTGGGAGCGGAGCTTGCCCGCGAAGGGGCCGCCACTGACACCACAAATCAGGCCCGGAACTGCCCCAGGCTCGCCTTGAGCTGCCCCGCCAGGCTGTCCAGCACCTTGCCGCTGGCCGTGGTTTCCACCACCGCCTGCGCCGCCCGCTCGGCCTGGGCATGGATCACCTCGACCCGCCCACGCACCGCATGCGCGCCCTCGGCCTGATGCGCCGCCGCCTGAGTCGCCAGACCGATCGCCGCATGCACCTGCTCTACCGAAGACTGCACGCTCTGCTGCAACTTCACACTGCTGCGCAACACCGCCAAGCCTTCACTGGCCTGACGCCCCGCCTGACCGATGGCCGCCACCGCTTCCCGCGCGCCCTGCTGCAAGGCACCGATATGCGCCTGGATATCGCCGGTGGAGCTTTGCGTCTTACTCGCCAACGCCCGCACCTCATCCGCCACCACGGCAAACCCGCGACCGGTCTCACCCGCCCGCGCCGCCTCGATGGCCGCGTTCAGGGCCAGCAGGTTGGTCTGCTCGGCAATCCCGTGAATCACCGTCAGCACCACTTCAATCTGTTCACTCTGCTGCGCCAACCGCTCGATCACCTTGGCACCGGTATCCACCTGCCCGGCCAGGGCCTCGATCAGATTGCCGACCTGGGCCGAGGTCCGGGTGTTTTCATCCGTCGCCTGGCGAATATCCACCACCTGCTTCAACGCCGCCTGCATCGCATGGCTTTCGGCCTGCGCGTCATCGGCCATCTTCGACAGCTCGCGCAAACTCTGCGCCACTTCGTCACGCTGCAAGCCGGCGGCGGCATCGGCACCGGCATTGCGCAAGGTCATCTGGCCAATTTCCACTCCGGTACGCTGGGCCACATCACCGGCTTCGCGCACGATAGGCTGCAGTTTGTCGACAAAGCGGTTCACCGCCGAGGCCATGTCGCCGATCTCGTCATTACTGTTGAGCTGAACGCGCTTGGTCAGATCACCCTCCCCCGCCGCCAGGTCATTCAAGGCCGCAATCAGCAGATGCAACTTGTTGACCACCCGCCGCCCGAGTACCACCGCCAGCAACAGCAGTACACCGAGGCCGACCAGGGCCAGGCCCATGCCGATCCGCCAGCGCAAGGTCTGCGCCGCATCCTGCACCGTTGCAGTGGTATTGACCTGCATTTGCGAAGCGGTGGCCTGGGCCGATTGCAAACGGGCCTGCATGGCCTTGGAACTGTCCGCCGAGGCGCCTTGCAGGCTGTCGCCCACCAGTTTGTCGCTGCTGGCGATCAAGGCCGTGAAACGCTGGTCCAGCGCCTTCAGGTCGGTTTCGACCGAGGCCGTGGAAACGCCCATCCGCACCTTGCCGATTTCCACGCCATTGGGGCTGATCGACGCTTCGAGGTAGTAGACCGACGGATCGTTCTTCGCCGCATTGAGCACCTTGTCCAGCGCTCGCTCACCCTCGCCCTTTTCCAAAAGGGCCTTGTTGATCGGGTTTTCCCGATTCAGGTAGCGGGTCAGGTGCTCACCGGTCGCATCGTCATACACCACGAACAGCACGTTCGGATTGCGCTGAGCGCGGCGGGCGAATTCGGAAAGGGTCGGTACGTCGTTGTCCCACATGGCCCGCGGGGCCACGGAGGCCAGCAACTGCGCCATGTCGTTGGCCGAATCCCTCAGATCCTTCTCCAACGCCGTGCGCAACTGAGCCTGCTCATCCTTCAGCCGCGAGGACAAGCCGCTGGTCAGACGCTGGCGCGTACTGACCGAAAGGCTGTCGAGACTCGACGTCACCTCTTTACCGGCTTGCTCCAATTCACCGGACAGCTTCTGACTGTCGATACCCAGACGAGTCCCCAGATCCGCCTCCAGCGCAGTGACCGTGCTTCGAGTCAGAGCGACCGCCACCAGCACCTGCACCAAAAGAGCGATACCCAGGGTAACGAACACAGGCCGCAATAGACGGCTTTGTAACAGTGAGAGAACGGCCGACACTGGAGATTCCTCGACTTTGGCGCCATTAATTTGATGGCACCTTTTTTAGAGGATAATCCCAGCAAGGCCCGTGCCGAACAACAGGTAGAAACGACAAAGGGCCCCAAAAGGGACCCTTTGTGATCTACATCAACGGCTTATCAGGCGAACGGGTGGCGCAGAACGATGGTTTCGTTGCGATCCGGACCTGTCGAAATAATGTCGATCGGCGCGCCGACCAACTCTTCGATACGTTTGATGTAAGCACGCGCCGCCGCCGGCAGCTCTTCCAGGGTCTTGGCACCCAGGGTCGACTCGCTCCAACCTGGCATTTGCTCGTACACCGGCTCCAGGCCGATGTAGCTGTCGGCATCGGTCGGCGCGTCGATGACCGCACCATTTTCGTTCTTGTAACCCACGCAGATATTGATGGTTTCAAGACCGTCCAACACGTCCAGCTTGGTCAGGCACAGGCCCGAGATGCTGTTGACGTCGATGGCGCGACGCAGGATCACGGCGTCGAACCAGCCGCAACGACGGGCACGACCGGTGGTTGCACCGAATTCGTGGCCACGCTTGGCCAGGAAGGCACCGACATCATCGAACAGCTCAGTCGGGAACGGACCCGAACCGACACGGGTGGTGTAGGCCTTGGTGATGCCGAGGATGTAATCCAGGTACATCGGCCCCACGCCCGAACCAGTGGCGATGCCGCCGGCGGTGGTGTTGGAGCTGGTGACGTACGGGTAGGTACCGTGGTCAATGTCCAGCAGCGAACCCTGGGCGCCTTCGAACATGATGTCCTTGCCGGCACGACGCAGGTTGTGCAGCTCGGCGGTGACGTCGAGCATCATCGGCTTGAGCAGCTCGGCGTATTCCATGCACTCATCGAGAGTCTTCTGGAAGTCGATGGCCGGCTCTTTGTAGTAATTGACCAGCACGAAGTTGTGGTAGTCGAGCAACTCGCCCAGCTTCGCGGCAAAACGCTCGCGGTGGAACAGGTCGCCGATACGCAGGCCGCGACGCGCGACCTTGTCTTCGTACGCCGGGCCGATGCCACGACCGGTGGTACCGATCTTCAGCTCGCCACGGGCCTTCTCGCGAGCCTGATCCAGGGCCACGTGATAGGACAGGATCAGCGGGCAGGACGGGCTGATACGCAGGCGCTCACGCACCGGTACGCCTTTCTCTTCCAGCTTGGTGATTTCCCGCAGCAGGGCGTCCGGTGCAACCACCACGCCGTTGCCGATCAGGCACTGTACGCCTTCGCGCAAGACACCCGACGGGATCAGGTGCAGGACGGTTTTCTCTCCGTCGATCACCAGGGTGTGTCCAGCGTTGTGGCCACCTTGATAGCGCACTACGGCGGCAGCATGTTCGGTCAGCAGATCAACGATCTTGCCTTTGCCCTCATCACCCCACTGGGTGCCCAGGACTACGACATTCTTACCCATAACACTTGTCCTCATTCGCGCAAACTTGGTGCCGGCAGCCGCCGGCGGGAAAACTCAAGAAGCCAGCGGCAATACTTGCCAAAGCCCGTTCTGCTGAATCAATTGCCGGTCGCAGTCCGCTTCGCGGGCGGCGGCCAATGGTTGTCCGGGCAAGGCCTGGACCACACGCTGACCCTCGCCGCGCAACTGGCAGACCAACTGCCAGAGTGCCGCATCCGTGCTGTCAGGCATCCAGATACCGCCAGACGGTAGCTCGATCTCGGCACGCCCCAGGGTCACCAGGGTTTTCAAATCGGTGGAAAAACCGGTGGCCGGACGCGCACGCCCGAAATCCGCGCCGATGTCGTCATAACGACCGCCCTGGGCGATGGCCTGGCCGACACCCGGCACGAACACCGCGAACACCACACCGGTGTGGTAGTGGTAACCGCGCAACTCGCCCAGGTCGAAATACAGCGGCAACTGCGGAAAACGCGCGGACAGCCGCTCGGCAATCGCCAACAGGTCATCCAGTGCCGCCGTGACCTGTGGCGGCGCACCGGCCAGGCGCTCACGCGCCGCCGCCAGCACTTCGCGGCCACCACACAGATCCACCAGCGCCCGCAGCATGGCGGCCAGATCGGCCGGCAAACCTTCGGTCAACTGGATCACTTCATCGATCGCCTTGCGCTGCAGGGCATCGAACAACTGTTGCTCCACTTCACCGGACAAGCCGGCGGCGCGAGCCAGGCCACGATAGATACCGACGTGGCCAAGGTCCATGTGCACATCCGGCACATCGGCCAGTTGCAGCATCGCCAGCATCAGGCTGATGACCTCGACGTCGCTGCTCGGGCTGGCATCGCCGTACAACTCGGCGCCCAACTGGATCGGACTGCGCGAGGACGACAAGGCCCGCGGCTGCGCATGCAGCACGCTGCCGGCGTAGCACAGACGGCTCGGGCCTTCGCGCCGCAGAGTGTGGGCGTCGATACGCGCCACCTGCGGCGTGATATCGGCGCGGAACCCCATCTGCCGGCCCGACTGCGGGTCGATCACCTTGAAGGTGCGCAGGTCCAGGTCCTGGCCAGCGCCGGTCAACAAGGATTCCAGATACTCGATATGCGGGGTGACAACGAACTCATAGCCCCAGCTCTGGAACAGGTCCAACACCTGGCGCCGCGCCACTTCGATGCGCGCCGCTTCAGGCGGCAGTACTTCTTCGATGCCATCTGGCAGGAGCCAGCGATCTACCGTTGCCATTAACGCCTTTCCCCTATGATCCGGGCAGCTAGCCCGCAGGCGAGCCTTGAGTGAAGCAGAAAATGGTTAACGCGCGCGCAAGAACGACGCGACGAACAGCCTGAAATCGGCTTCGCCTACCACTTTCCTCGAAAAACCTGTCGGGTCGATCAACCCGCCGCCTGCCTATCAAACATACAGACGCAAAAAAGCCGGGAATTTCCCGGCTGCCGCATCATACACCCGTTTTCCGAAAGGATCACCCCGCCCGGCGTTTTAGCTGCCGGGCGGAGGGGGCATGATGCGCCTTGGATCAGGGCTTGGCTTTTTCCAGGTAACGGAAGAAGTCGCTGCTCGGGTCCAGCACCAACACGTCGCTCTTGTCCGCAAAGCTTTCACGGTAGGCGCGCAGGCTACGGTAGAACGCGTAGAACTCCTGGTCCTGGCCATAGGCCTTGGAGTAGATCGCGGCGGCCTGGGCATCACCGTCACCGCGGGCTTCTTCCGACTGGCGATAAGCTTCAGCCAACAACACTCGGCGCTGGCGATCAGCGTCGGCACGGATGCCTTCGGACAGTTCGTTACCCTTGGCGCGGTGCTCACGGGCCTCGCGCTCACGCTCGGTGCTCATGCGCTCGAAGACGCTGCGATTGACTTCCTTCGGCAGGTCGATGGCCTTGACCCGGACATCGACCACTTCGATACCCAGTTCCTTCTCGGCCATGCCATTCAACGACGCAGTAATGTCAGCCATCAGCGCATCACGTTCGCCGGACACCACTTCGTGCAGGGTGCGTTTACCGAACTGGTCACGCAAGCCCGACTCCAGACGCCGGGACAGACGCTCGTCGGCGATCTGCTTCAGGCCGGAAGTCGCGGTGTAGAAGCGCTCGGCGTCCTTGACCCGCCACTTGGCGTAGGCATCGACCATCACGGCTTTCTTTTCCAGGGTCAGGAAGCGCTGTGTCGGGGCATCCAGGGTCATCAGGCGGGCGTCGAACTTGCGCACCTGGTTGACGTAAGGAAGCTTCACATGCAGGCCCGGCTGGACATCGGCCTCGACCACACGGCCGAATTGCAGCAGGACGGCCCGCTCGGTCTGCAACACAATGTAGAAGCAGTTCCAGGCAGCCACCGCCACGATGACCCCGAGGATCAGGGCGATCAGTGATTTATTGCTCATCAGCGGCTCTCCCGGGTGCGTGTGGGTTGCGGCTCGGTGATATGCGGCGTGACATCAGTGTTGCCACTGGCCATCGGCCCCACGCCCTTGGCCGGCGAACTGCCGCCCGAACCGCTCTGGATCATCTTGTCCAGCGGCAGGTAAAGCAGGTTGCTCTGGCCGTTCTTGTTGCCGGTCACGAGCACCTTGCTGGTATTGCTGAAGACTTCCTGCAGGGTGTCCAGGTACAGACGCTGACGGGTAACTTCCGGTGCCTTGCGGTACTCGGCCACCAGCTTGGTGAAGCGGTCGGCCTCACCCTTGGCGCGGGAAACCACTTCGTCGCGATAGCCGTTGGCATCCTCGAGGATGCGCTGGGCCTGGCCACGGGCTTCCGGCACCACGCCATTGGCGTAACCTTCGGCCTGGTTGCGCGAACGCTGTTCGTCTTCGCGAGCGCGGATCACGTCGTCGAAGGCTTCCTGGACTTCGCGCGGCGCGGCGGCGCTCTGGACGTTCACCTGAGTCACCGTGATGCCGGTGCGATAGGTGTCGAGGAAGCGTTGCAGGCGCTCCTTGATCTCGCCAGCCATCTGCACCCGCCCTTCGGTCAGCACCTGGTCCATCGCGGTGGAACCCACCACGTGGCGCAGGGCACTGTCGGTGGCCTGTTGCAGACTGATTTCCGGCTGGTCGACGTTCAGCACGAAGTCCTGCAGGTTGCTGATCTTGTACTGCACGGTCAGCGGCACTTCGACGATGTTCTCGTCTTCGGTCAGCATCTGGCCCTGCTTGGTGTACGCCCGCTCACGGGTGACGTTCTCCAGGAACTTCTTGTCGATCGGCGGGAAATAGATGTTCAGGCCCGGCCCTACGGTTTCGTAGTACTTGCCGAAGCGCAAGACCACCGCCTGCTCCTGTTCATCGACGACGTAGACCGCGCTGTACAGCCACATGGCCGCGAGCACGACAAGGCCGATGCCGAGCAGACCGAAACCGCCGCCCTTGCCACCGCCCGAACCGCCATCCTCACCGCGTTTCTTACCGCCACCGAACAACCCGTTCAGGCTCTCCTGCAGCTTGCGGAAGGCTTCGTCGAGATCCGGTGGCCCCTTGCGGTCGCCGTTGTTACGGCGCTTGCCACCCCAAGGATCCTGATTGTTCGAGTTGCCACCCGGCTCATTCCAAGCCATAGCGCTCTCCATCTGATAAAGCAAAGACGCGCCCGCGGCGCGCCGACCAATGCTACAGAATGCCTGTCAACGCGGCACAACCGCTTTCCCAGGCTTTTATTGCAAAGTGTGTTGTTCGATGAATTCCGGCGGCTTCATCCCTTCGCGCGTGACCACTCGATTGAGCTCGGCCCTGGGCAAACGAACGGATAGCAGACAAATGCCTTCGTCGTCGTGTTCTTCCTTCTGCACCGCACCCATCTCGAAGAACTGTGCACGCAGTCGAGCAAAACGCTGCGGCAAGCGCAAGGTGCCAACGAACAAATCGTTGCCCAGCAACTCGGCAATCGCCTGTTCGAGCAGTTCCAGGCCCTGCCCGTCACGGGCGCTGAGCCAGACCCGCTGCGGCCTGCCGTCTTCATCGCGCTGAATCTGCGGTTCGACACCCTCGAGCAAATCGAGTTTGTTGTAGACCTCGAGGATCGGCAAATCCTGGGCGCCAATCTCGCCAAGCACCACCATGACCTGCTCGATCTGCAGCATCCGGTCCGGCTCCGCGGCGTCGATCACATGCAGCAACAGGTCGGAGTTGCTCGACTCTTCGAGCGTAGCCCGGAAAGCCTCGACCAGTTTGTGCGGCAGGTGCCGGATAAAACCTACGGTGTCGGCCAGCACGATCGGCCCGAGGTCATCGAGCTCGAGACGGCGCAGGGTCGGATCGAGAGTGGCGAACAACTGGTCCGCCGCATAGACGTCGGACTCAGTGACGGAATTGAACAAGGTCGACTTGCCGGCGTTGGTGTAACCCACCAGCGACACCGTCGGGATATCGGCGCGCTTGCGCCCGCGGCGCGACTGCTCGCGCTGGCTGCGAACCTTTTCCAGGCGGCCCTTGATCTGCCGCAGGCGCACCCGCAACAGACGCCGGTCGGTTTCCAGCTGGGTTTCACCCGGACCGCGCAGGCCGATACCGCCTTTCTGTCGCTCAAGGTGAGTCCAGCCGCGGACCAACCGCGTACTCATGTGCTCAAGCTGGGCCAGTTCGACCTGGAGCTTGCCTTCATGGGTGCGGGCGCGCTGGGCGAAAATATCGAGAATCAGGCCCGTGCGATCCAACACGCGACACTCGAAAACGCGTTCGAGGTTACGTTCCTGGCTGGGCGTGAGGATGTGATTGAAAATCACGATGTCGACCTGTTCGGCCTTGACCAGATCGCGAAGCTCCTCGACCTTGCCAGTGCCAATCAGATATTTGGCGGTTGGCCGATGACGCGGCACGTTGAAAAACGCGACGGTCTCGGCGCCTGCCGATGCTGCCAACTCCTGAAACTCCTGCGGATCTTCGCGCGCCTCAGGGTCCTGACCTTCCAAGTGAACGAGAATGGTCCGTTCACCACCACCGTGGCGCTCAAAGAACAAAGGAGACTCCTATCAGGCGTTACCAGGCTCAGCATCAGCCTGTTCGGTTTCGGTTGCGCTAGGCAGACGAATTGGACGAACCGGTACCACTGTCGAGATCGCGTGCTTGTAGACCATCTGGCTGACGGTGTTCTTCAGCAGGATCACGAACTGGTCGAAGGACTCGATCGTGCCTTGCAGCTTGATGCCGTTGACCAGATAGATGGAAACCCCAACCTTCTCTTTACGCAAGGTATTCAAGTAAGGGTCTTGTAGCGAATGCCCTTTTGACATGTGCCGCACTCCTTTAAGGATCAATAATAAAAAATAGGTAAATGGATGGCTTATACCGCCTTTCCCCCAAGGATAGACGGCAATTGCAAGGACTCAGCCCAATATGGAGATCGTCCCAAGGTATTTCAAGGCGCGTGGCAGATTGTCGCAATCCAGGCTGTCCAGCCAGTGCAGATCCGTCCAGCTGCGCAACCAGGTGAACTGGCGCTTCGCCAATTGGCGCGTGGCAATGATGCCGCGCTCCTGCATTTCGGCTGACGTCAGCTTGCCCTCGAGGTACTCCCAGACTTGCCTGTAGCCTACAGCACGTATAGAAGGCAACCCGACATGCAGGTCATTCCTCCTACGCAGAGCTACGACCTCCTCTACGAACCCCTGTTCCAGCATTTGTGTGAATCTTTGTGCAATTCGGTCGTGCAGGACCTGACGATTCGCCGGGGCGATGGCCAGGTTGGCAACAGTATAGGGTAATTGAGGCCGTCCCGAAGCGGCTGCGTCAGTACTTTGCGCAGATTGTCGCTGGCGGTGGGCGGTCATGCTCGATCCGCTGACCCGGTAGACTTCCAGCGCCCGACTCAGGCGTTGAGGGTCATTGGGGTGGATGCGTGCCGCCGATTCCGGGTCGATAACCGCCAATTGGTCGTGCAGGGCCTGCCAGCCAAGGCGTGCGGCCTCTTCTTCGATTTCGGCACGGATCTGCGGATCGGCCGCCGGCATGTCCGCCAGCCCCTCCAGCAAGGCCTTGTAATAGAGCATGGTACCGCCCACCAGCAGCGGAATCTTGCCGCGCGCGGTGATCTCGGCCATCGCCGTCAGGGCGTCACGACGAAATTCGGCGGCGGAATAACTTTGCGCCGGGTCGAGAATATCGATCAGCCGGTGCGGAAACTCCGCCAGCAGGGCTTTCGAGGGCTTGGCCGTGCCGATATCCATGTCCCGGTAGACCAGGGCCGAGTCGACACTGATCAGCTCGCACGGCAGCACCTTGGTCAACTCGATGGCCAGGTCGGTCTTGCCCGCCGCCGTCGGGCCCATCAGGAAGATCGCCGGTGGTAATGCCTTGGAGCCCGTCATCAGCGACCGCGCAAGAACAGTTTGTCCAGATCGTCCAGCCCGAGCTGGGTCCAGGTGGGCCGACCGTGGTTGCACTGGCCGCTGCGTTCGGTGTTTTCCATATCCCGCAGCAAGCCGTTCATTTCCGCCAGGGCCAGGCGCCGATTGGCGCGAATCGCGCCATGGCAGGCCATGGTCCCGAGCAATTCGTTCAGGTGCGCCTGAATCCGGTCGCTGGTGCCATACTCCATGAGGTCGGCCAGTACGTCCTGGACCAGACGATTGGCCTCGGCCTGCTTGAGCAGGGCCGGGATCTGCCGGATCGCCAGGGTTTCCGGGCCGAGGCGCTGCAATTCGAAGCCCAGGCGCTGGAACCAGCTGACATGCTCTTCGGCGCAATCGGCTTCGCGCTGGCTGACCGCCAGGGATTCGGGCACCAGCAACGGCTGGCCGCTCAGACCTTCACTGGCCATGGCGATCTTCAGGCGTTCGTACATGATCCGCTCATGGGCCGCGTGCATGTCCACCAGCACCAGGCCCTGGGCGTTTTCGCTGAGGATATAGATACCCTTGAGCTGCGCCAGCGCATAACCCAGCGGAGGGACGTCGCCCTGGCTGTCGGGCAGGGTCGGCGCATCCGGCAGCGGCGCAAAAAACTCGCGATAGACGCCCTGGGCCTCGGCGGCTGGCGGCATCTGGGTGGCTGGCGGGCGGTACTGATATTGATAACCGGCACCGGAACCCGACCCGGCCGCCGGCGCAAACGCGGATGAAGGCTGGGCCTGGGGCTGCTCCAGCAGATTGGCCGCCAGGCGCATCTCGCCTTGGGGACCGAATTCGCCGGCCTCGATCCCCGTCGGCCGGACCATACCGGCGACAGCGGCGGGCGCGGCCAGGTGATCTTCCGGGCGCACGTCGCCCAGGGCGCGGTGCAGGGTGCCGTAGAGGAAATCGTGGACCATGCGCCCGTCACGGAAACGCACTTCGTGCTTGGTCGGGTGCACGTTGACGTCGACCACCGCCGGATCGACCTCGAAAAACAGCACGAAGGTCGGGTGCCGGCCGTTGAACAGCACATCGCGATAGGCCTGGCGCACCGCATGGGCCACCAGCTTGTCACGCACCGCGCGGCCGTTCACATAGAAATACTGCAAGTCCGCCTGGCTGCGGGAGAAGGTCGGCAGGCCGACCCAACCCCACAGGTGCAGGCCGTTGCGCTCCACCTCAATGGGCAGCGCCTGTTCGAGGAAGCCCGCACCGCAGACCGCCGCCACACGCCGGGCACGGGCCGCATCGTCATGGGCCTCGTGCAGGCTGAGAATGCTCTTGCCGTTGTGGCGCAGATGAAAGGCGACATCGAAACGGGCCAGGGCCAGGCGCTTGATCACTTCCTGCAGATGATCGAACTCGGTCTTCTCGGCCTTGAGGAACTTGCGCCGCGCCGGGGTGTTGAAAAACAGATCGCGGACTTCCACCGAGGTGCCCACCGGATGGGCCGCGGGCTGCACCCGGGCATCCATGTCGCGGCCTTCGGTTTCCACCTGCCAGGCCTGGTCGGCATCACGGGTGCGGGAAGTCAGGGTCAGCCGGGAGACGGAACTGATGGAGGCCAGGGCCTCGCCACGGAAGCCAAGGCTCATCACCCGTTCCAGGTCTTCCAGGTCGCGAATCTTGCTGGTGGCGTGACGGGCCAGCGCCAACGGCAGGTCGTCGGCGGAGATACCGCTGCCGTCGTCGCGCACCCGCAGCAGCTTGACGCCGGCCTGCTCGACATCCACATCGATGCGCTTGGCGCCGGAGTCCAGGCTGTTTTCCAACAGTTCCTTGATCACCGAGGCCGGACGCTCGACCACCTCACCGGCGGCAATCTGGTTCGCCAGTCGCGGGCTGAGCAGTTCGATGCGGGTGTTGCTGTTGAGGGCTTCGCTCATTGTTTGGCCGCCAGTTCAGCACCGGGAATGGTCAGGTTCTGCCCGACCTTCAGTTCATCGCTGCTCAGGTTGTTGGCGCTGCGCAAGGTCGCCGCCGAGACCTGGTAGCGCACGGCAAGCATCGCCAGGGTCTCGCCCGGCGCCACGCGATGGTCACGCGGGCCCTCGGCGATCTTGCCGGAGTCCCGCAGCCAGGCGATATAGGTGCCCGGCGGTGGGTTCTGCTGGAAGAACTGGCGGATACCGGCGCTGATAGAGCGCGCCAGTGCCTGCTGATGATTCGAGGAGGCCAGCTTGGACGCCTCGTTGGAGTTGGAGATAAATCCGGTCTCCACCAGGATCGACGGAATATCCGGCGACTTCAGCACCATGAACCCGGCCTGCTCCACCCGCTGCTTGTGCAGCGGCGTGACCCGCCCGATATTGCTCAGGACTTTCTGACCGACGTTGAGGCTGGAGGTCAGCGAGGCGGTCATGGACAGGTCGAGCAAGACGCCGGCGAGCATCTTGTCCTTGTCGTCGAGGCTGACGTTGCCGGCGCCGCCGATCAGGTCGGAGCGGTTTTCACTGTCCGCCAGCCAACGGGCGGTCTCGGAGGTGGCGCCACGATCGGACAGGGCGAACACCGAGGCACCGAAGGCCGCCGCCGACGGCGCGGCGTCCGCGTGAATCGAGACGAACAGGTCGGCGCCTTTCTTGCGGGCGATCTCGGTGCGACCGCGCAGCGGGATAAAGTAGTCGCCGGTGCGGGTCAGCTCGGCACGATAGCCCTTCTGACCACTGACCTGGCGTTGCAACTCTCGGGCGATGGCCAGCACCACGTCTTTCTCGTGCTGGCCACGGGAGCCGGAGGCCCCCGGGTCTTCGCCGCCGTGGCCGGCATCGATCACCACAATGATGTCACGCTTGCCCGCCGGAGCCGGCGGCAGCTTGATCGCCGGCTCCGTCGGCGTTACCGGGACCGCCGGCACGGTGGCCACGGCAGGCGTCGGTGCCGGCGCGGGCGCGGCATCGGCGGGGTTGTCGTACAGATCGACCACCAGGCGATTGCCATACTGCGCGTTCGGCGCCAGGACGAAGCTTTTCGGCGTGACCGCCTTTTTCAGGTCGACCACCACCCGCAGGTCGGTCGGCGTGCGCTGGGCAGCCCGCAGGCTGTTGATCGGGGTGTTGGCGGTCGGCACGTTCAGCGGGCCGCCCAGGGTCGCGCCATTGATATCGATCACCAGCCGATCCGGAGAGGTCAGGGTGAATACGCTGTGCTGGACCGGGCCGGACAGGTCGAATACCAGCCGCGTGTTGTCCGGGGCCCGCCACAGGCGAACACTCTTGACCTGTGTCGCCGCCAAGGCGTCAACGGCCAGTGCCGCCAGCAACAATCCCACGACAGCAACCAACGCGCGAAGGCGCATACCAAACCCCATCATTTATTTGATTTCCAATGCCAGATCGGCACACCAGGAGTCGCCACGCGGGCCCTGGGACAACAGATACAGCGAACGGCCGCCATTATGCGGGCTAATGGTAATGGTCAGGTCAGGCTTTGGCAAAAAGCCCTCACCGCGCCGCGGCCACTCCACCAGGCACAGGGCCGCACCGTCGAAATAGTCGCGAATGCCCATGTATTCCAGCTCCTCCGGATCGACCAGGCGATACAGATCGAAATGGAAGGCACGGATATCACCGATTTCGTACGGTTCAACCAGGGTAAAGGTCGGGCTTTTCACCGCGCCGGCATGGCCGAGGCCGCGAATGATGCCCCGGGACAGGGTGGTCTTGCCGGCACCGAGGTCGCCTTCGAGGAAAATCACTCCGACGCCACGGCTCACCTCGGCGATTTTCCGGCCGAACGCCACCATGGCCTCTTCATCAGGCAGTTGAAGGGTTAGTTCAGACACGGTGATTGCTCCTCCAGCAACTGTCGAATGACCGGAATCAGATCGCTGGCCGCCAGTCCACGGCCGTTTTTTCCCAACTGTTCGCCGGCGCTGGCGTGCAGCCATACCGCCAGGCAGGCGGCTTCGTACGCCGGCAGGCCCTGAGCCCGCAGGGCACCGAGCAGCCCGGACAGGACATCGCCGAGCCCCGCCGTGGCCATGGCCGGATGGCCGCGCTCGCAGATCGACAGACGCCCGTCCGGCGCGGCAATCAGGCTGCCCGCGCCCTTGAGCACACAGACCGCCTGGTACCGCTGGGCCAACTGGCGCGCGGCGGCGGGACGATCCGCCTGTACGGCTGCCGTGGAAATTCCCAGCAAGCGCGCCGCCTCCCCCGGGTGTGGGGTAATCACGCTGTCCGCCGGCAGCGCGAAACTGCCAGTGGCCAGTAGGTTCAGGGCGTCGGCATCCCAGACTTGCGGCACCCCGGCGTTGGCCGCCAGCGACAACAGGCTGCGGCTCCAGGCGGATTGACCGAGTCCCGGGCCGACCACCAGTACGCTGGCCTGGGCCAACACGGTCATCAACTGATTGGCCGATTCGATACCCAGTGCCATGACCTCCGGCAGCCGGGCCAACGCGGCGGCCACATGCCCGGGACGGGTCGCCAGGGATACCAGTCCGGCACCGCCGCGCAAGGCCATTTCGCCAGCGAGCAGGATCGCGCCACCAAACCCCCGGTCGCCGCCGATCAACAGGGCATGGCCGAACTGCCCCTTGTGGGCATCCAATTGTCGTGCGGGAAGGCTCGGCAGCGTGGCGAGGGTCAATGACTGAATATCGGAAAAAGGCGGTTTGGTCTGCGGCATGCGTCGTCGAGCTCTGATGTCTGGCAGAATTATACGCATCAAAGCCTAGGTTTCTCCTGTCTCATGCCTGTAAATAGCGTCGACCTTCCCGCCCTCGCCCAATCCATCAAGGAATGGGGCCGTGAACTGGGCTTTCAACAAGTTGGCATCGCCGGCCTTGAGCTGGGCGAGCATGAACAGCACCTGCAACGCTGGCTCGACGCCGGCTATCACGGCGACATGGACTATATGGGCGCCCACGGCAGCAAGCGCTCGCATCCCGACGAGTTGGTGCCCGGGACATTGCGGGTGGTGTCGCTGCGCATGGACTACCTGCCGGGCGACACCCAGATGGCCCAGCGCCTGGGTCAACCGGAAAAGGCCTATGTCTCGCGCTACGCCCTGGGCCGCGACTATCACAAGCTGATCCGCAAGCGCCTGCAGCAGCTCGCCGAGCGTATCCAGCGGGTTATCGGCCCGTTCGGCTACCGCGCCTTCGTCGACAGCGCCCCGGTCCTGGAAAAGGCCATCGCCGAACAGGCCGGGCTCGGCTGGATCGGCAAGAACACCCTGGTGCTCAATCGCCAGGCCGGTAGCTATTTCTTTCTCGGCGAGCTGTTCGTCGACCTGCCGCTGCCGGTAGATGCCCCCCATGCCACGGAGCATTGCGGACGCTGCACGGCGTGCATGGATATCTGTCCAACAGCGGCGTTCGTCGGGCCTTATGTGCTGGACGCGCGACGCTGCATTTCGTACCTGACCATCGAGCTGAAAACCGCGATCCCGGAAGAGCTGCGCCCGTTGATCGGCAACCGGGTGTTCGGCTGCGACGATTGCCAGATGGTCTGCCCGTGGAACCGTTTCGCCCGCCCGTCGGATGAAGGCGACTTCAAGCCCCGGCACAGCCTGGACAATGCCGGGCTGGCCGAGCTGTTTCTGTGGGACGAAGAGACCTTTCTGAAAAATACCGAGGGTTCGCCACTGCGCCGGGCAGGTTATGAACGCTGGCTGCGCAACCTGGCGGTCGGGCTGGGAAACGCGCCTTCGACGATTCCGGTGCTTGAAGCGCTCAACAGCCGTCGCGACTACCCGTCGGAACTGGTCCAGGAACATGTGCAGTGGGCACTGCGGCAACATACGCAGCGCGACGCCGTTTGACCTCGAGATTCAAATAGAGACCGCAAAACCGCTGACCGACGCCTGAATATCAATCTCACAATAGCGGACTTCCCGTTTCAACAGCAGCAGGGACCGCCCATTGGCGTTTCTCAGGGTAAGCCGCGATCCTTCCCCGACCACCGCCATCACCGGGTGCTGCTCTCCGCTCTTGAACTTGATATGGGCAGGTAGTTGCACGGTTCGAACCACCTGCTCCATTGCGCAAGCCGTCTGACTATTGTCGATCACCAGATCGAGCCTGAAGGTGCTCTTGCCCTTGAACTTGACGATCTCCAGGGAAGACCGCGACAAGTCCAACTCTGGAATTGTCTCGCGCGCATCCTCCTGGCCGGATAGATCCAGACTGACCTGAGGAAGCGTCTGGAACGTCCCTTGCGGGACAAGCAACTCGGTACGACCGCCAAAGTTCGAGTCAAGGTCCTTTGACGCCATCAAGCTGGTCTTGAACTGCAAGGTGTAGCTGGTTTCGGGGTGCAATCTGACCTGGTACTTGTTGAGGGCCTGCTCCTGCGGGGACTCACCGGCCGCCCAGCCAAAAGGATTGACGTTCAAGAGCAGATGCGGGGTGGCACCGAATAACAGAACCGTCGGGATCGGGCCAAAATCCAGTACTTCCAAGCGTTTGTTCGGCGTCGAAGGCATCGTCACCATCAGCTTTCGCTCGCGTCCCCGGCGGTGGTGACAAACAGTATGTCTGCCAGTTGCTGATTATAATAGGAGGTCCACGCGTAATTTTCCGGTTCCCAACCTATCATTCGCGACTCGTGCGGACTATAAAATGAAAAGTCCTGAAACTCTCTATAGTTGACACCCAAATGCTCCCTGAACCATTTGAGTATCGCGTGTCGTTTATAATGATAATTCGGATCCAGTGGATCAATAAGGAATTTTATTCTGTTTTCCCGTTTCAGATCCTCCAAGGCCCGCTTGTATATTCGGCTATTGGCCTCACTGTCGCCCCTCCCACCGGGTGCCTGAGAGCGGTAGCGATTTTTTATCTCTGCGTAGTAACCATGCAACAACCGCATCGTTTCAAATGTATTGACTCGTAAAAATGCGCCCTCGCCCTTGGGTTTGATAGACACCATTTCATAAGCCAAATGTTCAGTATTGGCAATGTGCTGTTCTCTCGTCAAGGGTCCGAATGGCGGCGACAGCGATTGAACAAGAACGTCTCGCTCAACCCGCCTTCGGTTTCTCTCCTCCAAGACACCTTGCTCATAAATTTTGTAATCCGCCGCTTTCTTGTTTTTTGCCTGATCGAACTCATCCTGCGAAATGACCCCGCCCCGAAAGTCACTTCCGTTCAGACCGTCGATGGAAAACAGATGGGTCTCTTTTAGGAACTGTTGAACATAGGGCTCATTAAGATCCAAAGCACCGGCTCTGGATATAAAACTGGAAAATTCACGAGCCCGCATGGCATTCATGACGTTCAGCACAACCCCTGGCAGGGGAGACATGTTGTCACCCGATTCCACAAAGGAGGAATGAATCGGCCAAAATCGCCCGCCCAGATACACCAACGAAACATGCGGACTGCAAATAACAGTGATATTCGGCAGCCAGTTCCTTTCCAGGCCATCACCGCCGACCACCTTGAAGCGTCCCTCCTCCAGGCAACGCGCCAGAAACAGAACCGTTACATACTCCGCCATGGCCTTGGGAAAGTGACAGGCGGTAAAATTGATAAATTTTATTCCCCTGAAATTTACCGGATCCTTGCCAAACGAACCTGAGAAATTATCATATAGCCAGTTCGCGATTCTCTCAGGATTAGAGACGCCGCCCAAACCAAAAACATCCGCATGAGCGAGTATATTGATGGTTCCATCAAAACCGCTTTGCGCATGGCTCGGACTGATGTAATCAATCGGTAGCAGATCAATGAACCTTGGCGGTTTTGTGTCCCAGAACGCACCGACCGCAGGTGACTGCACCCGATAGTGGTGACTGATGCTGTAAACCCCAGCCGCCTGCTCACGGCCAATGGCTTGATCCAGTCTTGCCTTTCTGAAACGTACAAAATCCCCATCCAGATTATCGAGGTAACGTCGAACCGCCTCTGGATCGCCGGGTACGGTCCCATGGGGATCCAATACATCGGCTATGATGGGAAAAAGGGTCGCATCAAGCCGCCATCTGCCACGATCGATATCCGCCGCGATCATGGCTTTTATCGCCAGAGAAAATCTAAGCAAATCCTCGGGATTTTTAAGCCCGCCTTTACTTTTATAAGAAAAATACAAACTGATAACATGCATGGAAATGGGGTCTTCAAAAGAAGAAAACTCCCGATACAGCTTGGCACTGGCGATATCTTCGCCAATCAGCAGATACAGCGACCCTTTTACAGCGCGCTTCACCCGCCCCGCCGATCGTGTGAGGGTAGCCGACACGTTGACGCCGTGAAAAACCCTCAGCTTTTTCTGGACGATCGCCAAATAATACAGAGCGACCAGGCCTTTCAGAAAATTCAACTCGATTTTCTTTTCAATAAAGTCTTCACCCTGCAATTTAGCCATCGCGATGAAGTCTTTCAGCAAGGTCAAATGGATCAGTGCGCGCGCGCCTTCGCCCCTCGCCGTCAATAAATCCGACTCAAGCTGTGAGTAAGCCCCTCGCAAACTTTCGTTCATGTCCTTCCAGAGCCGAAATGATGAGATCTCCTTGGTAAAATCAAAATCCCATTGGTCTCGAAAGCACGGATAAATGACTCGACGGCCCTCATGCATTTGACTATGAATCTCACCCAAGCGGTAAGTCCTTGCGCCTTGGCTAGCTCGGATTTCCTTATCTTCCAGTTGGAGACTGGGAAAAACGATAGCGTAACGTTTCAGCAGCGTGATGATCGATTCAAAATAGGCCAAGCTCTCCTGGTTTAGCCCACTGCCGGATATTTCATATTGATTCAGACTATAATCAAACAACAACCTTTGCATACGGCCCCGCCTAAACGTTCAGGGATTTTTTATATTGTTCCAGCAGAGCATTGAACGAACCGGAAAAGCTCAGATGGGCCAATGTTTTCACGTTATAGTCTTCGTCCGCTTTGTCCGCCGCGCCGAGCAGTCCCTGGCGTTGCCACAATGCAGTGTTCCACAGGCTCAAATCCTTGATCGAGATCGTCACAGGGCCGTCAAGGGACGCGTTTCCCAAGCCAAGCGCCAAAACAACTTCAGTGATTGTTCGACTGGCCTGAGCCGAGCCGCTATCTGCTGTAGCGGAGGTTTTGTAGTGGAAGGCAGGCGTCAATGGCGTGGCCAGCTCACTGTCCAAACGTGCGGCAAACAGGCTGAACTCTTTTCGGTCGGCGCTTAACGACAACAACAGGAAACAGGGGAAATCCTTTAGATCCATCAGTCCATGGTCATTGCCCTGAGCATCGCTGAAAACCAGTTTCTCTTCGTAACTCAATGCGCGACCGCTGGCATCAATATTCATGCGCCTGAGTATCTGTAGACTGAACGCGAGGCTGTTCTCCGGCGCGGAGGTTTTGACCGTGAGTAGCCCCATCTTCTCTCGACGTACATACAGCTTTTTCTGGTCGTCACGCAGAGCAGTTTGAAGCTGGCTCATCGTTTCCGTGATCCGGCGTGCGTCGGCAAAATCGGCCGCGGCCAAACGTTTCATGAACTGTGGAAGTCGATTCGTCAACTTGCCGGTGTTGATGACGGCGGCAATCGATCCATCCTTATAGTGAGGAGAAAGGACGAAGGATTCGCTCGGGTCGAAAGCCTCTATCTCCTCGACAGCCGCCTTGAAATTCAACCATTGCCTGCGCTTTGCAAAAACCGCTTCTGCTTGGCTGCACTCACCGATTTGCGTCACCACTGTGGTGATTTTAGATAAACCTTCTTCTTTCAAGGCGATATTCAACATACCGCTACTGGACGCGCCGCGATCTCCCGTGGGCCGCAAAAAAATGGAGCACTTGTTTTTGAATGCATCAAAACAGAGTCCCTTCGCAGCCCCGATTGCAAAATGCCGGTTTTCCACGGAGGCAAAAGCGTTCTGGCCAAACGTGCTCCAGCGGTTTCCTTGCAGGGGGTAGTGGGCTGACAATCTCTCCAGCGGTAATTGCCGGTATCCAAAACGCTTCAATACCTGCTTTTTTTCGCTCAGATAATCCCTGAAATTATTCTCGCCTTCGGGTTGAGGGTTGCCTACCCAGGCGGCCACCCTGTGCAGTTGCAAAGAGTGCCGGCCACTTTTGACCGGCGCGGGAATCGTGTTGAAGCGGAACACGCCGAAACCCGAGAAAAAATCTTTAAAATCTTCGCCGAAGTCAGCCAGGATAAAAGGCTGTTCCCCGGCTTTTTCGCTATTCCAGACTTTGACGACCGAGACACCGTCTTTTGTTTCCAACTTGATAACGCAGGGATCCTTGTGAGAAAAAATAAGCGGTTCGGTCTTGCCCGACACCTGACGTGTCGCCACTTTCACCGCACTTTTAGCCTGTCGGCTCGCGGCTGACACCTTGCCGCTTGCATCCTCCTCCCATATTCTAAGCATGAGATACAACTGATCGTTCAAACAGACCAGTGTAAAGCTTCGGCCTTCTCGATAGGAAAAGACCCTCTCACTCGCCGCGCCCTCCCGTGGCTCCGTGCGATAGTGGTCGTGCTTTTTTTCGCCCATCCAGATGTTGGGTTTGGCAACAAGACTGGCAGAGTCGGCGTCATGCGCCTGCCAGACCGCATTGACAGCAGTAAACTCAAAGGTGAACGTATAATCCTTTTCTCCATAAAAAGGACTGTCCACCGTATAGCGATCTTCGTTCATTTCTAACAGCTTGAATTGCGCAGACATCACTGTCCCTCCCTTATTCCTTTTCGACCACGTCATACTGCTGGATTTGATCTTTCAGGTAAGCGTGTGAACCTGCCTTCTGGACGACGGTATCGGCCAATTGGGTAAACCCTTGCTGAAGCGCGGGTTCGGCAAGGACAGATTGATATTTATAAACTTCTTCTCGATCGCGCCGTTGCGCCAACTTCAGGAACTCAATTAACTGGTCGGCGCTGAACGTGCCTTCCGCAAGCCTCAGGCTGACCCTGTTTTGCCCGGACTTGCGCCACGCCACAAGCCCTTTTAAACAGAGTGTCAGCAGGTGCGCTTCGGTTTCCTGGAACAAGAACAGGTCATCGTCCTTTATCTGTGCGCTTGTGAAACTGACGCTGGGGGCCGTTATGACATTAACTGCATTTTTTCTGGTCGATAGAAAAAGAACTTTAGTGCCGCCCAGCGCGCTGGAAATTTCAATCGTATTGCTATAGCCGTTGGCAATCACATTGTCAGTGCCGCCCTGGTTGAGATAGAAAAAATTCTCCGGGAGATTTCCGACAAGCTGGGTTTCATTTTTACCGCCATGCAGGTAAGCCACCTCTCCACGGGCAATCAGAATATCCTGGCCATCAGCGCTGGGATAAAGCGCTGTGTTGGGTTTGCCCAGTATGCTGTTGCGCAGGACATACACGTTTTTGTCCGCCCATCGATGCAGGACGGTTTTTTCTCCGAGCGTCTCACGACTTAAATCGACTTGCCGCCGCCAATAGATTTTTCCGTCATTCGGCGACACCTCCAATGTATAGAGGCGGCCTCTTATCTCGATTTCCAGGAACTCAGCGAAAGGCTCTTTCAAAAAGTTGACCAGCGTCAGCGAGCCCTCTTTGATAGCCGCCTGGCTCCCCTCGAGTAACGCCAGGACAGCTGAGTCTTGAGTCGTCGCCAGCTCTTTCTTCGGATCGAGCAGAAGCGCCCATTCCAGAACGATACTGCCCCAAAGCTCGTGCTCCGACCCAGGCACCTTTATCCTGATGTTTTCCAGGTCGACCCCAAGCAGTTTCAGCCGAGAAGGCGCCATCCCCTTGCGATAGTCCTCCTCGGCGGCGAAATCAAAGGTGGTGTGTGAATTCCACAGCAGGTACAGCGTGTTGGGCGAACCACGCCCTTGAATTTTACTGCGCCCCTGCCCGACATACAGCGTATTGGAAAAACCTGGGTCCAACTCATAGTGATGAGTGCCTGTCAGGCAAGGGATGTAGGTATAAGGATTGAACTTGCCTTCAATCGTCAGGAAATAAGCGGCATCGTATGCACCTCGGTCAAACTCCCGCTCTGCCCGATAGGTGTAAGGCGACGGTGTTGCTGAAAGCGCGTCTTTCTTCATCCAGATACAAAGCACCAGTATATCGACGCCGCGCCACCAGGCCGGCTGCGCTTCTATCGCTGATTTCTCCCGCCATTTCGTGCTGAATATTTTTCTCCCAACTTTAGAATACCCATGAATGGAAACAGACTGAGTGACCTCCTTGGGAAAGCCCCCGGTCATGGAGACATTTTCTGCCATTCTTTCAAAAGAAAAGGGGATGCTGGTATAGGCCAGGACATGCTCTTCAAGGAAATCCTGCAACTTTGAATCCGCGATTGTGGGTGCTATATCCAATCCCTCGTAGGGGACCTCCAGGTCCTTTTCAATCGCGGCAAACGTCAACGTTCGGTCATAATAAAAATCCACCTCCGAAAGAGACATCTGCTGGAGGGCCGCCGAAGAAAATAACGACGACAGATCCATTCGATAGTAGCAAGCCGAGTCGTTCTCTTTTAATGAATCCTTAATGTCCATTTCAACGAAGTAGGTTTGCCCTTGAGCATCCAGGTTCAATAATCGCGCCGCGGCGGCATCCTCGTTGACCTTCCGGAAGTGGCAACGACCGATATATTTTCCCTCGCCCAGCGGTTGGTAGTCGGCATCGAATACTTCATAGAAAAAGCTGGCGGTCTCCGTCGAGGGTGGCGTCTCCAGGTAGGTCAGGCCTTTCACCCGTAAAAAGGACCTTTTATCCAGATAGACGACCGAACGCAACGACATCATATCGATCAGCAGCTCAGCCCCGTTTTTTTTAACCGCGCTCGAAAGATCCAGTCGATGACGACTGTTATAGGTCACCTCAGTGGCAGAGTCATAAAATACCCTGAACCTTGGAAAGGTGACATTCAAATAGTTGAACAGGTCCTTGCCATCCAATGGAAACTTCAGGTACAGAGAACCCAACGTATGGGACTTATTAATGGCCTTCATATCGATGAGCTGATGACTCGAGGCCATGACCTTGACTTGCAAGAAGTCTTTTTGAGCATCCTCGAGCAACTCTATGCGACGGCCCCCACTGCGCGTAATATGATAAGAAAATTGGATGGAGCTCAAATTGAAGGCCGACGTCGTTACCCGCGGAAGCAGAACAAAACCTCTTGATTTCTTCTTCTTTATTTCATCAAAACTCAGATAGCCGACGGTTGGCTGCGTCGCCTGCCCGTCATAGCGAGTCATTTTAATTTCATAATTAACGATACCGTCGTGAAGATAGCGGTCGAGATCCGCTTCCCGCTGTGGATTGAAAACGAGCGCTGTGGAGTCATAAGATCGACTGGCCGCGCTGCCCAGGAAAACCATTTGATTATTTCCTGGCACCCGCAGCTCGGGCAGGTCCATCTCCAGAACATTATATAAGCGCTCCCCATAGTAAAGATCGGGATTCAAGGTAATGGTCTGGTTCTGCAGGACCAGTCTTAAATTATTTTCTATATTTTTTCTCAACACCAACTCGCCGCCTTTTTCCTCGCTGACGAAATAATTACCCTCCAAAGATACTTGCAGCTTGGATTGCTCACGGTCCTCAATTTTAAACGACTGCTTGCTCACCGGGGATACTCGGGAATCCAGCCAGGTGGTGATATCATGGTATTTAAGTGAGGTATCCGTCAGCATCAGCTCGACCCTCTCCAGCCTGGCGTCCTTCGCCACACCGTGACCGGTGATTTTTACTACTTTTTTCTTACTCATCACTTATATTCCCTTAAAGTGTTTCAGCTCTATGTACCACGCGAGCCCGCGCCCAACGCCTGAGCTCTAGATGGAGACCGCAAAACCGCTGACCGCCGCCTGAATGTCGACCTCGCAACTTCTCGTTTCCCGTCTCAGCAGCAGCAGGGAGCGTCCTGTCGAGTTTCTCAAGGTAATGCGTGAGGCCTCCCCGACCACCGCCATCACGGGGTGCGTTTCTCCGCTCTTGAAGCGGATATAGGCGGGCAGTTGAACGGTTCGAACCACTTGTTCCAGCGCGCAGGCTTGGCCTTCGGACGTCACCAGTTCGAGCTTGAAAGTGCTTTTACCCTTGAACTTGGTCACTTCCAGGGAGGACAGCGACAAGTCCAGCTCGGCAATCGTCTCGCGAGCATCTTCCTGGCCGGATAGATCCAGGCTGACCCGAGGCAGCGTCTGGAACGGCCCTTGCGGGACAAGCAACTCGGTACGACTGCCAAAGTTCGAGTCGAAGTCCTTTGAAGCCATCAGGCTTTTCTTGAACTGCAGGGTGTAACTCGTCTCGGGGTACAGTTTGACCTGGTACTTGTTAAGGGCTTGCTCCTGCGGGGACTCACCGGTCGCCCAGCCAAAAGGATTGACGTTCAAGAGCAGATGCGGGGTGGCACCGAATAACAGAACCGTCGGGATCGGGCCAAAATCCAGTACTTCCAAGCGTTTGTTCGGCGTCGAAGGCATCGTCACCATCAGCTTTCGCTCGCGTCCCCGGCGGGCCTCCCGACGACGCAGGTACCAGCCCTTGCAGACCTGGGCGTGTTTCCCTTGGCCCTTGCCATCCGGCCAGGTTTTCAAGTCATTCGGAGCCAGCCCCAAAGGCGATAACGTATAACCCCTGGGCTCCTGCCGAAGGCTCGCCTCCTGGCTGACCGAGCCGATGTCCTTGAGCGGGTTGGTCTGATCGTCATCGTCCGCATCGTTGATCATCGGTGTCAGGAACAGATCAATGCCATCCTCATGTAAACCAGCGGTGACAATCCCCGTCCCCGGGTCCTGGCGGCCGTCGAACAGTTGGTCCGCCACCTGGCGCATCTGCTGCTGGGTCAAGATCCCTTCCAGCGCCGAAGAACCAAACATATTGCGAAAGAACAGGCTGACCTTTTCATTCCAGCGGTAGTTCTCCAGCTGTGAAAGGCTGACGATCGCATTCAGGATGATATTGACGACAGTCAAGGCCGCACCGACCAGGATCAGCACGACATTTACCCCCGGCACGCCGATCAGGATAAAGGCTGCCAGGTTGACGCCGAAGGCCACCCCGTCGATCACCGTCATGGTGATGTAGAGCGCTTGTTCCTCGGCGGTCTTGGCCAACTGGGCGCCTTCGATATTGCGATAGAGACTGACGGCGGTGAACAGCACATCCAGTGGCAGCAGCACCTTGTTCAGCTTGAAGAACAACTGGTCCAGCCGGGGCTGCCAGAGGGCGCGGGAAGCACTGGAAGCCAGGCGCAAGGCAACCGCGGGGCCAACGTCGGTGGTGAAATCGAACACCCCCTTGACCACCGCCAACGAGTCGCTGACGCTAAAGACGCCCGATCGGGCCGACGAAAAATCCAGCTGGAAGGGCTGGGTTCGAAAATCGGCAAAGACCCCGAAAGCGCCCAGCAAGCGACTGGTGCCGGTGGCCACACGGGCGCTGGTCTTCAGCACCCGGGCAGAAAGTTGCTGTTTCTTGAGGCGGTTCCTGGCCAGGTCGAGCTGTTCCTGGGTGTCTTGCAGACCTTTCAGGGATGCCGAGTCCTTGAGCAGCGCCTTCTTGCTGTTCAGTTGGTTTTCCAACTGCTCCAGGGCTGGAAGAATCTTTGTTTCATCGCCAATCTCCAGCAACCCCCGCAGCTCTCGCGTTGATACGCCGAGCTGTTCACTGCCCAGGAGGCTGCGCTGAATGGCATTGTCTACAATCAGGGTGCCCACTTTGGGGGTTGCTGTTTGAAACTCCCGAAACAAGCTCGGAGGGAACTCGCCATAGGGTATATTTTTGAAAAATTCACGCGTGGCAGAATCGATATTGATGCCGGTCATCTCCCAATATTCCTGCTTACTGAGCAGAAAGAATTTTTCATAGGCGCTTTTATAGTTACTTTCACTGCTGGGCACCGTAGAGCCACAGAACTTTAAAATAGCATTGGAGATAGCTCTTATCCTTTGCGCCCCATGGGGATCATAAGGATCAATCAGGAATTTTACTTTTGTCCCGGTATAAGCAAGCAGCCCCTCTACTGAGTCACCTCGATCGGTGGCCGCCTTCAACCTCAGCAGAAAATCCACCACCTTCCTCATTGTTTCAACTTCGCCGATCGGCAATAACCCACCGCCTCCCCCGCCCTCTATGGAGGCAATCGCCAGCATTTCCCTGACCGTTTCAGCCGAGTCGGAAAATTTATCATTGATCAATCGATCCAGCCCGTCCAAGGCACTTTTGCGGAGATTGGCCGCCGCTTGTGCAGGCCTCCGGATAGCATCGAACGCCATTTCATCCATGTGCGAAACATGGCGCTCATTCGCCGACAGTTTGCCGACCTCTAAAACATGCGTGCGCTTTAAGTAGTCGACAAAGGAAAGATTATTCAAGTCTGCTGGTCCGTCGGACCACTCGAAATTTTCTCTGATCGCCACCTGAATATTCCAGGTATTCGGAGGGTCCTCAGGCCTGCGCGGACGCAGTGGGCTCAGGGAGGCGTCGATAAGGTACCTGAAGGCCTTGAGAACAAGACCGGGCAAAACAAGATGATGATCTTGCCATTTGCTCGACAACGGACCCAGCACCCAATCCGACGTCAGTACAAGAGGCGCTCTGGGACTGGATACAACCAGCACATTGGGAATTTGACTCTTGTCAAGATGAGCCTGTACCAAGGCCCTCTCCAAAAGCAGACAGGTAATATTTGAAGCCGCCACATGAGAAACATGACAGGATTGAAAATTGACAACCCTTAATTTCTTGAATCCAGACGCGGTGTAGGTATTGAGTATATTGCTATACAACCATTCCGCTACCTTTTCCGGATGTCCGAACACACGTTTTTCAATATCCCGACCATGCCCTACAACATTGACAATCCCATCAAAAGAAACACCTTCCGCCGCCGGCGCAGAATATTTTACGACCAGCTCATTATTGCTGATTGAATAATCCGCTCCCAGTTCAAGATAATGGCGCCCCCCAGGCCTAAGTAGACTGCCCAGCTCTCGACGCCTGAACAGCTCAAACTCTCCATGCAGGCTGACAAGCATCCCGTTCCATTCAGCGGAGCCCACGGGAGGTAGAGAACCCAGGATGTGTGGCACGCTCTGCGTTCTCAATTCGTTCAGATAGGGGAGCCCCGCAAACAGAGCGGGCGGCATCAACCAGAGATTGGTGGATAACAGGAAACTGGAAAAATCCTCTCTTGTATTGATACGCCCTTTCCATTCTATGTTGTACTTGTAGATCAAATGCATACTGGCAATAGACGCGGGACTTTGCGCCGCAATCACTCGGTAAAGCCGGACATCGGCGACATCGTCACCCACGAGTAGATTCAATACATGTTCAACGGCGCGCTTGCGACGACGTGTTGTGCCCGACTCGACAAGACTCGCCAGGCTTACCCCATGAAAAGCTCTTATCCTCGCCTGTGCGAGGCCCACCTGATAAAGAGAAAGTAGCCCTTTTAAAAAATCCAGTTCGACTCTTTTTGCCCTGAAATTATCGTCATCCAACTTGCACAGGGCAACAAAATCCTGGGTCAGCGCGAAACTTATCCGATGCGCCTCAGCCCCAGCGTCCTTGATAAAATATGACTTGAGTTTTGTATAGGACTCTACCCGCTCCGCATCCATGCCCTTCCACAAGGAGAAGGACGGTATTTCCCGAGCGAAATCAAATACGAACTCATCTCGAAAGCAGGGATAAATAATGCGCTGCGCATTCGTGCCCTGCGTGTATACGGTCCCCAGCGTATAAATGTTTCCACCTTGTGCAGCACGTATCTCCTTACCATCCAGATAGAGACCCGGGAAAGAGACTTCATACTTCTGCAGAACACGTTGAATTTCCTCAAGGTAGGCCAGAGCGTCCTGACTTAACGCATCACCCGACACCTCATATCGATGCGCAGCATAATCGAACAATAACTCATTCATATAACAACCCTGTCCTGTTGGGCAACGCACCAAGGGAAGTTATCAGAAAAAAAGACTCAGACATCGTAATATCCTTATTACTCCTTATGAGTCACAAGGCTACTCGCAGTCCTTTTCAAAAGAAAAACGGAATTTATCGATCAGATCCTACCCGGACAGATCGACAATGAGGGTTCAAACAATAGATATATACGCCCATCAGGCTTCGTCGTTATAAACGAACTTCGGCATTTCCCAGTGAAAACGAATCGCCAGCAGGCGCAGCAGAAAGCCACCGAACAGCGTGATCAAAATCGCCTGTTCATGGGGCAACTGCCAATAGGTGCACCCGAGAAAACACCAGGCGGCCGCGAAGGAGACGCTGGCATAGAGTTCACGACGGAACACCAGCGGAATGTCGTTGCAGAAAATATCGCGCAACACCCCGCCAAACACCCCGGTGATGACCCCGCTGACCGAAGCCACCATCAGGCCCTGGCCCATTTCCAGGGCGGTCATGCAGCCGATCAGGGTAAAGGCCACCAGGCCCACGGCATCGAGCACCAGGAACAGCGAGCGCAAGTGGCGCATCAACGGCGCGATGAATATCGTCACCAACGCCGCGACCGAGGTCAGCACCAGGTATTCCGGATGCTTGACCCAGGTCAGCGGGTAATGCCCCAGCAGAACGTCACGCACTGAACCGCCGCCGAGGGCGGTAACGCAGGCGATCAGCACCACGCCGAACCAGTCCATGCCACGCCGTCCCGCCGAGAGGGCACCGGTCATGGCTTCAGCGGTAATGGCGACGAGGTAGAGCATCAGCAACATGATGGCGATCCGGGTAGGAGGAGGCGCGCAGTCTACTGGCTTGCGCCGCGCACCAAAAGAGCGCACCTACCCTTTCCAATATTAGCCGATCAAGCCTGGACGCCCGCCATTGTGGGAGCGGAGCTTGCCCGCGAAGGGGCCAGTGGGGCCGCTACAAGGCTTCGCGGGCAAGCTCCGCGCCCACAGACAACAACGCCCACCAAGCGATCAGAACTTGATGAAGTGCTTGCGGTAGTGCTGCAACTCGGCAATCGACTCGCGAATATCATCCAGCGCCAGGTGCGTGCTGCCCTTCTGGAAGCTGTCGCGCACTTCCGGCGCCCAGCGTGCGGCCAACTCTTTCAAGGTCGACACGTCCAGGTTGCGGTAGTGGAAATAGTTTTCCAGGGCCTTCATGTGGCGGGCGAGAAAACGCCGATCCTGACAGATGCTGTTGCCACAGATTGGCGACTTGCCCTTGGGCACCCACTGTTCCAGGAAGGCGATGGTCTGCGCCTCGGCCTCGGCCATGTCGATGCGGCTGTCGCGCACGCGCTGGGTCAGCCCCGAACCGCCATGCTGACGGGTGTTCCACTCGTCCATGCCGGCCAGGATTTCATCGCTGTGATGGATCGCGATCACCGGCCCTTCGGCCAGGGTGTTGAGGTTGCTGTCGGTGACTATAGTCGCCATTTCGATAATGACGTCGGTGTCCGGGCTCAGGCCGGTCATCTCCAGGTCGATCCAGATCAGGTTCTGCGGGTTTTGCATGAGTTGGCTCCTCGGCGTAGCCGCACAGTTTAGCGCAGGCCGCGCTTGCCGGGCGTGCTAAACTCGCGACCGCTTGACCCTCCCCGCCGATTCAACGACACGGAACACCCATGGCCAAACGCCAGCTCAACCGCCGCCAGAACTGGCGCATCGAAAAGATCCAGGGCGAACGCGCCGCGCGCGCCGCCAAACGCGAGTCCCAAGCCGTGGAAGCGCTGGAAGGCGGCGACCTGGGGGCCGAACAGACGGGTCTGGTGATCGCGCACTTCGGCGTGCAGGTCGAAGTCGAGGCGCTAGAGGGTGAGCTCAAGGGTCAGGTATTCCGCTGCCACCTGCGGGCTAACCTGCCAGCGCTGGTGACCGGTGACCAGGTGGTCTGGCGTGCCGGCAACCAGGGCATCGGGGTGATCGTCGCGCAACTGCCACGCACCACCGAACTGAAGCGCCCGGACAGCCGCGGCCAGCTCAAACCGGTGGCCGCCAACGTCGACATGATCGTGATCGTCTTCGCCCCGCTGCCCGAACCCCATGCCAACCTGATCGACCGCTACCTGGTAGCCGCCGAACACGCCGGCATCCGCCCGTTGCTGCTGCTGAACAAGTTCGACCTGATCGATGAGCAGAACGCCCCGGCGCTGAATGCACTGCTGGCGGTCTACCGGCAGTTGGGCTATCCGCTGCTGGAAGTGTCGGCCCATCACGGCAACGGCATGGAACAGTTGCAGCAGCAGCTGGACGGGCACATCAGCGTGTTCGTCGGCCAATCCGGGGTCGGCAAGTCCTCGTTGGTCAACAGCTTGCTGCCCGAGGTGGACACCCGTGTCGGCCCGCTCTCCGAACTGTCCGGCCAGGGCACCCACACCACCACCACCGCGCGGCTGTTCCACTTCCCCGGCGGCGGTGAACTGATCGACTCCCCGGGGATTCGCGAGTTCGGCCTGGGCCATGTCAGCCGTGCCGATGTCGAAGCTGGCTTTATCGAGTTCAACGATCTGATCGGCACCTGCCGCTTCCGCGATTGCAAGCATGACCGCGAGCCCGGCTGCGCCCTGCTCAAGGCCCTGGAAGACGGCCGCGTGCAGCAGCAGCGGATGAACAGCTACCGTTCGATCATCGCCAGCCTGCCGCAAGACAGCTACTGAGGCTGGCTGATTGTAGGAGCGAGCTTGCTCGCGATGGACGCCAACGATAACGCGGGAAACCTGATACCCCGCAGTGCCTGGACTACCATCGCGAGCAAGCTCGCTCCTACTATGAACCGGTCTTGGGCTTGCCCGGTTCGTCCATCTTCAGCACCCCATCCTCGAAGATGTTCAGGCGTTGCCGCAGCTCATGGGCCGGCAGCGGCTGCTTGTCGGCCGGCAGCGCGTTCGGGTCCTTCGGCACCTCGCCCGGAGCACCTTGCCCTTCGGTCGGTGCCGGCTTGGCCCCATCCTCGCCCTGCTCGCCTTCAATGGCCTTCTGTGCCTTCTTGGTCAACACCACGATATCGATGCGCCGGTTGACCGGATTGAACGGGTCGGCCTTGTCGAACAGCGACGAGGAGGCGTAACCCACCACCCGCGCCACTTGCGTGTCCGGATAACTGCCGGCCACCAGCGCACGCCGGGCCGCGTTGGCGCGATTGGCCGACAACTCCCAGTTGCTGAAGCCGCCGGTGCCGGCGTACTGCTTGGCATCGGTGTGACCGCTGATGCTGATCTTGTTCGGCACCGCCTTGATGGTGTCGGCCATGGCCAGCAGGATGTCTTCGAAATAAGGCTTCAGACGCGCGCTGCCGGAGTCGAACATCGGCCGGTTTTCCGCGTCCATGATCTGGATGCGCAGGCCATCGGGGGTGATCTCGAACTTGATCTGGTCCTTGAACTTCTGCAGTTCCGGGCTCTCGTCGACCTTTTTATGCAGCTCCTGCATCAGCAATTCCAGGCGCTCTTTCTCCACCTGCTCGGCCATGCTCTCGACCTGATCGCTGTCGATCTTGACCTTGTCCGGCTGTGGCTCGGATTTGACTTCCGGATTGAGGGTCTTGTCCGGCGCCAGCACCGGCGAACCGCCCAGGTCGATGATGTAGGGCGTACCGCTCTCGGAGAAGCCGATCGGGTCCTTGAAATAGCCGGCGATGGCGATTTTCTGTTCCGGGGTCGCGGTGGACAGCAGCCACAGCACCAAGAAGAACGCCATCATCGCCGTCGCGAAGTCGGCAAAAGCGATTTTCCAGGCGCCGCCGTGATGCCCGCCGGCAAAGCGCTTGACGCGCTTGATTATGATCGGCTGATTGTTTTCCATGACTCAGCGACCGCGAACCGCTTGTTCCAGCTCGGCGAAGCTGGGACGGTGCTTCGGATACAGGACCTTGCGCCCGAACTCCACCGCCAGCGAAGGCGGCATGCCGGAAGCCGAGGCCACCAGGCAAGCCTTGATCGCTTCGTAGATGTTCAGCTCTTCCTTGGCATCGTGGGTCAGGGACGTCGCCAAGGGGCCGAAGAAACCGTAGGCGGCGAGAATACCGAAGAAGGTCCCCACCAACGCCGCACCTACGTGCAGGCCGATGGATTTCTGGTCGCCCTCACCGAGGGAGGCCATGGTCACCACGATCCCCAGTACCGCCGCGACGATACCGAAACCGGGCATGGCGTCGGCGACGCCGGTCACGGCATGGGCCGGATGTTCCAGCTCTTCCTTCATGGAGAACAGCTCCATGTCGAACAAGCCTTCCAGCTCATGGGGCGCCATGTTGCCGGAGGACATGATGCGCAGGTAGTCGCAGATGTACGCGGTCATGCGCTCATCCTTGAGCACGGCCGGGTACTTGGCGAAGATCGGGCTGGCGGCGGCGTCTTCGATATCGCCCTCGATCGCCATCATGCCTTCGCGGCGGCTCTTGTTGAGGATCTCGTAGATCAGCCCGAGGACCTCAAGATAAAAGGTGTGGGTAAACCGCGAACTGAACATGCTCAAGGACTTCTTGACCACGTGCATCGTCATGTAGCCCGGGTTGGCCTGCAGAAACGCACCGAAGGCCGCACCGCCGATGATCATCACCTCGAAGGGCTGAATCAGCGCGGCGATCTTACCGTGGGAAAGCACGTACCCGCCGAGCACGCTCGCGAATACGACAATGATGCCGATAATTTTAGCCATAGGTAGAGAGCACTTACTGAGTCGGGTTCAAGGTCATATTCGGAAGTTAATAAATCTCTTCTTCTACTTATCGGCAAAACTGCGCCAGACTATAGCCAGTTCAGGCGAAAAGCCAGAAAACCGGCCATGTGCCAGCTTGCACGGTCGATTGCGCAGCGCCTGCCCAGCCCTCTACGGGCCTGTTAACAGTGATGATGACCGCGCTCGAATATGGCTAACGAAACGACTGTCTCCACGCAAAAACCCAACACGCTGCAGGGCTGGATCAAGCTGCTGCAAGCCGTGCGTTTGCCCGTCCCCCAGGACAGTCACGACCGGGTCTGCCGCGCCATCCGCGACAGCCGCAGCTCACTGCGCGATATCGCCGAACTCATGCAGGGTAGCCCGGCCCTGGCGCTGAGTGTGATCTGCGAAGCCAACCAGCACACCCACGGCAGCATGACCGAGCCGGCGGAAAACCTTGAAGTGGCGATCAATCGCCTGGGTTTGAAACGCACCGAGGAACTGCTCGCACGTCTGCCAGCCAAGGCACCGGAAGAGATTCCAATCGCCTTGCGCCAGCTCCAGCTGATCAGCCAACACGCCAGCCAGCAGGCCAACGGTTTGTTCGCCGCGCGCCTGGCGCGCCTCTGGCAGGATATCCACTGGGGCAGCCTACTGTTTCTCTCGCCGCTCTGGCCGCTGGCGCTGACACACCCGAACCTGCTCGAAGACTGGGAGCTGCGGGTGATTCACAAGAATGAGTCGGCCGCGGCCGTCGAGCAGGAGCTGTTCGGCGTGCGTCTGCTCGACCTGTGCCAGGCACTCGCTGATATCTGGCGCCTGCCGAACTGGGTCACCCAGGGTTATCAGTTGCTGAAAACCGAATTGCGCACCCTGGCCAGGGCGCTGCACATCGCCCGTGACAGCGAGCACCGCTTGCACCAGCAACAGCGGCTCGACGCCGATCCGGAGCTGCGCCGCTGGCTGAACCAGCCCTCCAACACCGTGCTGCTGGCCAACGGCCTGGCCCTCTCGGCGCAACAGGCCTGGGACAGTCCGCACCACCTGCGTTGGCAATACCTGACCAGCCTGTACCTGCAACAACCCATGGACGAGTTGCAGCAGCAACTGCACCAGCAGGCGGCGCAGAGCGCCAACCAGCACAGCATGCCGGACCTCTGGCACCCGGCCGAGGCCCTGATCTGGCGCGGCAGCATGCGGCGTGTGCACAGCGGCCTGCTACCTGCGGCGGATCCTTCGCCCGAGGCCCTGGCGCTCTGGCGCAAACACTGCGCCGAACTGCTCGCCACCCCCAGCCGGTTCACCAACGCCATGCACCTGACCGGGGTCGCCCGCGATGCCCTGAGCACCTGCGGCCTGCGCCGGGTGATGATCCTGATGGCCGACCGAACCCAGAGCAGCTTGCGGGTGCACCAGATCACCGGGCTGGCGAAGGAGTCGGCCGGCCTGGTCCTGCAGGTCAGCGCGAGTCCGATCCTGCAACGGCTACTGAGCCAGCCGGCGCAGATCCGCCTGACCCCGGCCAACAACGCCCAGTTCTCGGCCCTGCTGCCCGGCAACCTGCGGGCGCAGTTCCCCGGCGAACACCTGCTGCTGCGCTCCTTGAGCAACAATGGCCGAGTGGTCATGCTGGTGCTGGCCGACCAGGGCGGCGGACCCTTTTCGGAAATGACCGTGCAGGCCTTCGGTAAAACCGCACAGTGCATCGAGAAGGCATTACATGCCTTTACCCACCGCGGCACCTGACGCTGCGTTACAATCCTCCCTTTTTTGCGCCCTGGAGACCTCACATGCCTGACTTCTCTGGCTTGCCGCTGGTGATCGAGCCCGGCGACCTGCTGCCCCGCCTCGATACACCCGAACTGATCCTGGTGGACCTGACCAGCAGCGCCCGCTACGCCAGTGGGCATATTCCCGGCGCACGTTTCGTCGATCCCAAGCGCACCCAACTGGGCCAGCCACCGGCTCCCGGCCTGCTGCCGCCGAAGGAACTGCTCGAAGCGCTGTTCGGCGAACTCGGTCACAACCCGGACGCGGTCTACGTGGTCTATGACGACGAAGGCGGCGGCTGGGCCGGACGCTTCATCTGGTTGCTGGACGTTATCGGCCACGCGCGTTACCACTATCTGGATGGTGGCCTGCACGCCTGGCTGGGCGAAGGCCGGCCCGTCGACAGTGACACCCCCGCGGCCGTCGGTGGTCCCGTGGCCCTGACCCTGCACGACGAGCCCACCGCGACCCGCGACTATCTGCAAAGCCGCCTCGGCGCCGCCGACCTGGCCATCTGGGACGCCCGCGGCCCGTTGGAATACAGCGGCGAGAAAGCCCTTGCCGCCAAGGCTGGACACATCCCCGGCGCGGTGAACTTCGAATGGACCGCCGGCATGGACAAGGAGCGCGAGTTGCGCATCCGCCGCGACATGCCGCAGATCCTCACCGAACTGGGCATCACCCCGGACAAGGAAGTGATCACCCACTGCCAGACCCATCATCGCTCTGGCTTTACCTATCTGGTCGCCAAGTCGCTCGGTTACCCGCGCGTCAAAGGTTATGCCGGCTCCTGGGGCGAATGGGGCAACCACCCCGACACCCCCGTAGAGATTTGAGATTTCCAAGGATCCTTGATGAAAAAGCGTTTGTTCATCCTCAGCCAGTACCTGCTGCCCCATCACCTGCTGTCGCGCCTGGCCGGCTGCATCGCCGAATGCCGCGTGCGCTGGTTCAAGAACGCCTTTACCGCCTGGTTCGCCCAGCGCTACCAGGTGGACATGTCCCAGGCACTGGTCGAGGACCTGACCGCCTACGAGCACTTCAATGCCTTCTTCACCCGCGCCTTGAAAGACGGCGCCCGCCCGCTGGATGAAACCCCGGGGGCGATTCTCTGCCCGGCGGACGGCGCGGTCAGCCAGCTCGGGCCGATCGAACACGGTCGGGTGTTCCAGGCCAAGGGCCACAGCTATAGCGTGCTGGAACTGCTCGGCGGTGATGCGACCGCCGCCGCACCGTTCATGGGCGGCGACTTCGCTACCATCTACCTGTCGCCCAAAGACTACCATCGGGTCCATATGCCCCTGGCCGGAACCCTGCGGGAAATGGTCTACGTGCCTGGGCGGATCTTCTCGGTCAACCAGACCACCGCGGAAAACGTCCCGGAGCTGTTCGCCCGCAACGAGCGGGTGGTCTGCCTGTTCGATACCGAACGCGGACCGATGGCCGTGGTCCTGGTCGGCGCGATGATCGTCGCCTCGATCGAAACGGTCTGGGCCGGTCTGGTCACCCCGCCCAAGCGCGAACTGAAAACCGTGCGCTACGACGAAGCCGCGCGCCAGCCCATTCATCTGGAAAAGGGCGCGGAACTGGGGCGTTTCAAACTGGGCTCCACCGCCATCGTGCTGTTCGGGCCACAGCAGGTACAATGGGTTGAAGGGCTGGTCGCGGGTTCGTCCGTGCGCATGGGCCAAGGCCTCGGTGCTCCGGCCCAGGCTTGATGAACCTCGGCGCCTTGCGGCTCGCGGGCTCTGTCGCGAGCCGCAAGGCGCCGGGTGCGGGCAACGGATCGCCGTCGGATTGGACCGGCAAGGCTGCAGCGGCCCCGCAACCCTGCTAGAGTCATGGCATTATTTCGCCATCGTTTTTGTCATCCTGGCCTGTCGTTGGCCCAGGTTGTTTCGCTGCCGGAGCTGGACCGCTACATGAGCAATCCGAGTCCCCATCTGTTGTTGCGCGCACCGACGCCTACGCAGTTGAGCTTGTCTTTCTGCGATGCGACACCGCGCGACCTCAAGCGCTGGATCGCCGGCCTGCCGAAAGCCAATCTCGGGGAAACCGCTCGCCTGCTGTATCAGGGCCTGGGTGAACTCAACCTGCTGCTGACCCCCAGTGAAAACCGCTTGCAACTGCTGGAACTGCTGCGCCCCGAGGTGTACTACGTCTGCAAGCACCTGGAACGGCACTTTCTCAACCAGTCCATCGTCCTCGACGAACGTCCGAGAAAAGTCGCCAACCTCTGCCAGGCCCTGCAAAACCACCTGGCCATCGGTTACAAGCAGATCGCCATGCGCGTGGCCTCAAAGGGTGGCAAGGACCGCACCCTGCTGACCACCGCCATCCAGCGCGCGCTGCACTGTCTCAACGGGCCGCTGGTGCGCGCCAGCCAACTCTATTGCCCGGTTCCGGAAAGCCTCTGGTTCGAGGTGCACCAGCTCTATCAGGTAGCCTTTGCCCATCAGGTGCACAACATTCCGGTGTTCGACGAGCAGGCCAGCCAGCCACTGCCCCTGAGCGTCGAGCAAACTTACATTGTCGCCCTGCTGCTTGGTTGCGCACGCAGCAACCAGATGCGCCAGAACAACATTGCCCGCCTGGCCGAAGTCCTCGAACCCTGGAGCGCCCAGGTCAAGCTGCAAAGCGCCGAGCAAGCTTCCAGCCTGTTCGCCGTGGCGCCTGGGAGTGACGCCCCGCCACGCTATACGACCTTGTTCGCCGTCGAACAGCTGCCGAGCCTGATCGGGATCAACACCCTGCCCCTGGTCGAGGCCATCAAGGAATACCTCGAACTGCCCGCTGAGCTGCGCGGTCAGTCGCGGTTGCAGGTACCCAACGGCCTGAGCCTCGACGTCCTGCAGCACTTGAGCGGTGCCTGGGGCGAGGCCGCCGAACGGACCTTCCAGCGCACGCCGGGACAGGGCAGCCTGACCTTGTGTGTCGGCATGAGCGCACTGCACTTCTACCTGAGCGGCCAGCGTTCCTTCAGCGATATCCTCAAGATTCCCGCAACCAGCCGGGCCGCGCAATTCGCCGCGCTGCTGTCCAACAGCGCCGAAAAGGACGCCTGGAGCCACGCCTTCGACGCCCAGCGCTCTGGCGGCGCCGATACACTGCTGCCCTACGAAGAAATCCAGTATCAAACCGGTGACGCCGACAGCAGTCAGGCGGCCCTCAATAGCATCGAAGACTTCCCGACCCATGGCCTGCTGATCATCAATCACAGCCCTGGCGGTTACTGCCTGGCCTGGCCCAGGGAAGTGCCCGCGCAATTGCAGGCCGGCGAAATGGTCGGCGTGCAGGATCCCTCAAGCCAGGGCTGGAGCGTCGCCGTGGTGCGCTGGATACGCCAGGTGCGCAGCGGCGGCACGCAGATGGGCATCGAACTGGTGGCCCCGCATGCCCAGCCTTGTGGCCTGCAACTGGTGCGCGGCGGCGAAGGTAACAGTCCGTATCTGCGGGCCCTGCTGCTACCGGAGATCAGCGCCATCGGCATACCCGCCACGCTGCTGACGCCACGCCTGCCATTCCAGGAAGGACACAAGGTGGTCATCAACAGCAACGGCGAGGAGCGTCGCGCCGGGCTGAACAAACGTCTGGCCAGCACCGGCAGTTTCAATCAGTTCGAGTACCGGCTGCTCGAACAGCCGGTGACGCCGAAGACCGATCCGAGTGCCGGCGGCCTGGGCGTGGCCGAGGATGATTTCGGCTCGCTGTGGAAGATCCTGTAGGCGCCGGCTTGCTGGCGATGACGCCCGGAAAGACGATGCAAACCTCAAGGGCCTCATCGCCGGCAAGCCGGCTCCCACAAGGGTTGTGGCAGTACGATATTTTGCGACGAGACACAGACCTGTAGGAGCCGGCTTGCCGGCGATGCGATCTGACAGACGCCGAAATTCAGCGCTGTCCATCCCGATCTTGCACACCCAGCAAATACAGCACCCCATCCAGCCCCAGGGTCGAAATCGCCTGTTTGGCCGCGTGCCTGACCAACGGCTTGGCGCGGAACGCCACGCCCAATCCGGCAATCGCCAGCATCGGCAGGTCATTCGCGCCATCACCGACGGCAATGGTCTGCTCCAGGCTCAGGCCTTCCTTCGCGGCCAACTCACGCAGCAGATCGGCCTTGCGCTGGGCGTCGACAATCGGCTCGACAGCCACCCCCGTGCACCGGCCGTCCACCACTTCCAGTTCGTTGGCGAAGACATAGTCGATGCCCAGCTTCGCCTGCAACTGCCTGGCGAAATAGGTGAAACCGCCCGAGAGGATCGCCGTCTTGTAGCCCAGGCGCTTCAACTCGGCGAACAGCACCTCGGCCCCTTCGGTCAGGCGCAGCGAGGCGCCGATGGCGTCCAGCACACTGACATCGAGCCCCTTGAGCAGCGCCAGGCGCTCCTTGAAGCTGGCGCGAAAATCCAGTTCGCCAGCCATGGCCCGCTCGGTGATGGCCGAGACCAGCTCGCCGACGCCTGCCGCCTTGGCCAGTTCGTCGATCACTTCGGCCTCGATCAGGGTCGAGTCCATATCGAACACCGCCAGGCGCCGGTGACGCCGGAACAGCGAGTCTTCCTGGAGGGCGATATCGGCATTCAGTTCCTGGGCCGCGTTGAGGAATTCGCGGCGCAAGGCCTGCGGATCCGTCAGTTCGCCGCGCATGGAGAGTTCGAAGCAGCTCTTGCTCAGGCCCGACGGCACGTCAGACGCTGCGTGCGCCGACAGACGGTCGATCCGCTCGACCTCCAGGCCGTGCCGCGCGGTGATCGACGTCACCCGCTGCAACTGCTCGGCGTTTACCTGACGGCTCATCAGGGTCACGACATGACGCTTGTGCGTGGCGCTGGCCATCCAGTCCCGGTGTTCAGCCTCGGAAACCGCGGTGAACCGCACCTGCTGCGCCTGCCCCGGGGCACTGGCTTCAATGTCCTTGCGGGCCGACGAAGACTGCGCGGCGTCGGCGAATTCGACCAGAATGCCGAACGCCAGGCTGCCATGGATAACCGCCTGGCGGATATCGAGAATGTTCACCGCAGCTTGTGCCAGCACGCCAGTCATGGCCGCGGTCAGACCCGGACGGTCCTCTCCGGTGATGCTGATCAGGACGATTTCGCGCAAAGCGCACCCCCGCTCGTTAAAAAAAACGCATTCTACCCACTTTCACTGACCATCGGGCACAGCCAGCGCTTTGCCGGTCTAGGGCCTCTCGTTATACTGCGCGTCAACTTCACGGACAAAAGAGCCGCGCTCAGTGAACCGGCCCACGCCAGTCAAAACCGATAATTTCTTCCTGCTGATCTTCCGGGCCTTGCGTCACCGCCGTGTACCGCTCGCCTTGCGCATTGCCAGCCACAACGTGATCCTCGTCGCGCTGGCGCTGGTGATCTATGCCTGCGTGATGGGATTGCAGTTCAAGGAAGCCATGCACCAGCAGGCCGATGCCCTCGGCCAGAGCCTGACCACCCAGACGGCCACCTCCGCCACGGAACTGCTGGTGTCCAACGACATCCTCAGCCTCAACGTGCTGCTGAACAACCTGACGAAGAACCCGCTGGTGGCCCATGCGGCGATCTACAGCGTCGACAACCGCATCCTCGCCGAGGCCGGCCAGCGCCCGAAAAACGGCCTGCTGGGCGAAGCCGAAGGGTTGTACCAGACCAAGATCACCTTCCAGGACGTGACCGCCGGGCATCTGCGCATCAGCCTGGACATGGCGCAATTCCAGCAGCCGATGACCATCAGCCTGCAAAGCATGGGCATTCTCAGCGCGATCCTGCTGGCCCTGGCCCTGGCCTTGAGCCTGCGCCTGGGCCGGCATATCTCCACGCCGCTGCTGCAATTGCGGGTCTGGTTGCGGGATATGGACGAACACACCCCGGCGACCCAGCGCCAGGATGAAATCGGCGACCTGGCGCGCCAGCTGCATTCGCGCTTTGCCCCGGTCAAACCGGAGCCCGAGCCGGAACCGGAAATCGATTACGACGAACACGACTACGCCGAGGAAGAACAGACCGAACCCGCCTTCCAGGTCCGCAACCTGCGCGATCCAAGCTTCGACGAGACGGCGGCGGCCCCGCTGCCCAAGCCGGCGCCCCGGCATGTCGTCAGCAACGTGGAAGATGAACTGGACGACGACGAAGATCCGTTCGCCGACCTGCGGGAAGACCCGCGTACCGCGAGCGGCGCGGCCGTGAAGCCGCAGCCGGTAGCACCGAGACAGCCACAGCACAGCGCGGTGCTGGCGGTGCAGTTGGGTGCCCAGGACCAATTGCGGCGCCTGCCACGCGCGCGCCTGACGGAACTGCTGGACCGTTACCGCGACTGCCTGGACCAGGCTGCCTCGCTGTATGAGAGCGAGCTGCACACCCTGAACGATGGCAGCACCCTGATGCTCTTCCATAGCGAAGACAGCGGTGACGACTACCTGACCAACGCCATCTGCTGTGGCGAACTGCTCCGGGCGTTGGGCCACCAGTTGCAGATCGAGGTGGCCGACAGCGGCATCACACTGCAACTGCAGCTTGGCCTTACGTTGGGCAACGCGTTGTTCGGCCTGAGCCAGATCGACCTGCTGCTGACGGAAACCGCCCAGGACGCCCTGGCATTGTCGCAGCACAGCCGCAACCTGCTGCTGGTGGAACGACGCATCAGTGATGACCCGCTGATTCGCCAGCGCGCGCGTATCCGCCCGATTGCCAGTCCCGAGGGGGCTTGCTGCGTGGAGCGCTTGATGGAACCGTATCCCTCGATGCTGGAGCGCCAGCTGGCGCGGATGCACGAGACCCGGGCCAAGAGCTGATCGACGATCGCCCAAACACCACAAACCCTGTGGGAGCCGGTTTGCCGGCGATGAGGCCCGTGAGTCTTGTAGCGCTCCAGCGGACGCCATCGCCAGCAAGCCGGCTCCTACACCAGCAGACCGTGCATGACGATGGTTTGAGGTGAACATACAGCCATCCTTGGCCCAACAAAAAGCCCGCATTCGATGCGGGCTTTTTGTTGACTGAGCACTGACTTCAGAAGCAGGCCTCAGAAGCGAAACACTTCCATATCCGTACGAATCGGCGAAGCCATCGGGATCTTCGGCTTCTCGGGTTCGGCCTGCTTGGCCGGGGCCGGAGATGCTGCCTTGCGGTTTTCCACCAGCGGCGCCTGATTGGCCAGTGGCTTGAGTGCCATGCTCAGTTGCTCGGCCAGGCGCTGCAACAGCTCGCCCTGGGCCTGCACCTGTGCCGCCGACGTCCCGCTGTGCTGCTGCTCCAGATGGACGATACGGTTATCGCGCACCTGCCCACGGCGGTCGAGCAAACGCCACTGCGCATCGAGAATCGCTGGTTGATGGGCACCGGAATCCAGTCGGGTAATCGACAACAGTACCTGCACATCCGGCGTGCTCCCGGCAATCGCCGGTGCCAGCACCACGCGCTGGCTGTCCAGACGCCAGGCCAACTGGCGGACCAGCAGCTGATTGATGTCGGACGACAGGCTGCCGGCCCAGCGACCGTCGGTCGCCGCTGTCAGGCTGCCATCGGGCTGGCGCTGCAGCAGGCTTTCGCGTTGCAGGTAATCGGCCAGGGAAACCGGCCCGAGCACCACCGACATCCCCGCGCTTTGCTGAGGCTGGCCGGGCGTGCCGCTGTCCAATTGATACAGGGAAACCGGCTGGTGCACGCTGCATCCGGCCAAGCCAAGCAGGCCCGTCAGCAGCACGATAAAAGGAAGGCGCAGAACAGTCATCATCCCATCCAGGTGGCCGCCACAAGGCCCTGCCACAGTCTGATCCAAAAATTCGTTTGGGCACGCCGCCACGCGGGTGCCGCAAGAGGCGCATATCATCCGTGAATATGCGCCCTGACTCCAGTGCCACAGTAGCGATCTTCCTGCTAATACGCTGAACGAACGCTCTAAACCGCTTTAACTGAGACCTTCTACCAACAAGGCATCAACCCGCTGGAAGCCTCGCGGCAGCTTGTTGCCACGCCGGCCACGCTCGCCCTTGTAGTGCTCCAGGTCATCGGCCTTGAGCGACAAGGTGCGTTTGCCCGCCTGCAACACCAGGGTCGCGCCGTCCGGAATCACCGCCAGGTCAGTGACGTATTCCTCGCGGCTGGCCACGCGTTCACCGGGAATCCCAATGATCTTGTTGCCCTTGCCCTTGCCCAGTTGCGGCAGATCGCTGACCTTGAAGATCAGCAACCGGCCTTCGGTGGTCACCGCCGCCAGCCAGTTCTGCTCACGGTCGGCCACCGGCTTGGGCGGCATCACCTTGGAGCCGTTAGGCAGGCTCAGCAGGGTCTTGCCCGCCTTGTTCTTGGCCTGCAGGTCTTCACCCTTGACCACAAAACCATACCCGGCGTCGGAAGCGATGACATACAGGGCCTCGTCTTCAGGCAGCAGCACGCACTCGAAGCTGGCTCCCGGTGGTGGTGTCAAACGACCAGTCAGCGGCTCGCCCTGGCCACGGGCCGAAGGCAAGGTATGCGCCGCCACCGAGTAGCTGCGCCCGGTGGAGTCGATAAACACCGCGAACTGGTTGGAGCGCCCCGCGGCCGAGGTCTTGAAGCCATCACCGGCCTTGTAGGAAAGGCCCGTAGCATCAATATCATGGCCTTTTGCACAGCGAACCCAACCTTTTTCCGACAGAACGACCGTCACCGGCTCGGTCGGCATCAGTTCGTTTTCCGACAGGGCCTTGGCTTCGCTACGGGCGACAATCGGCGAGCGACGGTCATCGCCGTAGGTTTGCGCATCGGCCAGCAGTTCGTTGCGGACCAGCTTCTTCAACTTGGCTTCGCTAGCCAGCAGCGCTTGCAGCTTGGCCTGTTCCTTGAGCAGCTCATCCTGCTCGTTGCGCAACTTCATCTCTTCCAGCCGCGCCAACTGACGCAGGCGGGTATCGAGGATGTAGTCGGCCTGGATCTCGCTGAGGTCGAAACGCGCGATCAACTCGGCCCGCGGGTGTTCCGCGGTGCGGATGATATGAATCACTTCATCCAGATTGAGGTAGGCGATCAGCAAGCCGTCCAACAGGTGCAGGCGCTTCTCGACCTTGTCCAGGCGGAACTTCAGGCGTCGGCGCACGGTGTTGACACGGAACGACAACCACTCCACCAGCAAGGTGCGCAGGTTCTTCAACTGCGGCTTGCCGTCGAGGCCGATGATATTGATGTTGACCCGGTAGCTGGACTCCAGGTCAGTGGTAGCGAACAGATGCTGCATCAGCTCATCGAGGTCGATGCGGTTGGAGCGCGGGATAATCACGATCCGACACGGGTGCTCGTGGTCGGACTCATCGCGCAGGTCGGCGACCATCGGCAGCTTCTTGGCCTGCATCTGCGCGGCGATCTGCTCCAGCACCTTGGCCCCAGAGACCTGGTGCGGCAGGGCATGCACGACGATATCGCCGTCTTCGATGCGATAGACCGCGCGCATGCGCACCGAGCCACGCCCGGTTTCGTAGATTTTCAGCAGGTCGGCTTGCGGCGTGATGATTTCCGCTTCGGTCGGATAATCCGGGCCCGGAATGAACTTGCACAGGTCCTCGACGCTGGCACTCGGATCATCCAGCAGATGCACGCAGGCGCTGGCGACTTCCCGCAGGTTGTGCGGCGGCACGTCGGTGGCCATGCCCACGGCGATACCGGTGGTGCCGTTGAGCAGGATATTCGGCAAACGGGCCGGCAAGACCGCCGGTTCGTCGAGGGTGCCGTCGAAGTTCGGCACCCAGTCCGCAGTGCCCTGGCCCAGCTCGCTGAGCAGCACTTCGGAATACCGCGACAGCCGCGACTCGGTGTAACGCATGGCCGCGAAGGACTTCGGATCGTCCGGCGCCCCCCAGTTGCCCTGGCCATCCACCAGCGTATAGCGGTAGCTGAACGGCTGGGCCATCAGCACCATGGCTTCGTAGCAGGCCGAATCGCCGTGGGGGTGGAATTTGCCGAGCACGTCGCCGACGGTACGCGCGGACTTCTTGTGCTTGGCGTCGGCATCCAGCCCCAGCTCACTCATGGCGTAGACGATCCGCCGCTGTACCGGCTTCAGGCCGTCGCCGATATGCGGCAGCGCACGGTCCATGATCACGTACATGGAGTAGTTGAGGTAGGCCTGTTCGGTGAAGTCAGCCAATGACCGGCGTTCTACGCCATCCAGGCTGAGATCAAGGGAGTCGCTCATGCGGGCCTCATCAGTTCGTAGTCTGGCGCGGCGGCGTTAGCACCGCGCAGGTGAATTCGGGGGTATTCAACACGCGGGCCCGGCAGCCGTGGTTCGCCGCCGGGGCAACCGCGCATCAGGTCAGGACCTCGGCCAGGTTGCCCTTGGATTCGAGCCAGGTCTTGCGATCACCGGCGCGTTTCTTCGCCAGCAGCATGTCCATCATTTCCGAGGTGGCCTCGAAATCGTCCAGGGTCAACTGCACCAGGCGCCGGGTGTTCGGGTCCATGGTGGTTTCCCGCAATTGCGGCGGGTTCATCTCGCCCAGGCCCTTGAATCGGGTGACCTGGGGTTTGCCGCGCTTCTTCTCGGCCACCAGGCGATCGAGAATGCCGTCGCGCTCGGCTTCGTCGAGGGCGTAGAAAATCTCCTTGCCCAGGTCGATCCGATACAGCGGTGGCATCGCCACGTAGACGTGACCGGCATCCACCAGCGGGCGGAAATGCTGGACGAACAAGGCGCAGAGCAGGGTTGCGATGTGCAGGCCGTCGGAGTCGGCGTCGGCGAGGATGCAGATCTTGCCGTAGCGCAGCTGGCTGATGTCCGCCGCGCCCGGATCGACGCCAATGGCCACGGCGATATTGTGCACTTCCTGGCTGGCGAGCACTTCGCTGCCGTCGACTTCCCAGGTGTTGAGGATCTTCCCGCGCAACGGCAGGATCGCCTGGAACTCCTTGTCCCGCGCCTGCTTGGCCGAACCGCCGGCGGAATCACCTTCCACCAGGAACAGCTCAGCCCGCATCGGGTCCTGCCCGGCGCAGTCGGCCAGCTTGCCCGGTAGCGCCGGCCCTTGGGTAATACGCTTGCGCTCAACCTTCTTGCTCGCCTTCAGGCGCCGGCCGGCGTTGTTGATCGCCAGCTCAGCCAGTTGCATGCCCAGCTCGGGGTTGGCATTGAGCCACAGGCTGAAAGCGTCCTTGACCACCCCGGAAACGAAGGCGGCCGCTTCACGGGAAGACAGGCGCTCCTTGGTCTGGCCGGAGAACTGCGGTTCCTGCATCTTCATCGACAGAACAAAGGCAATCCGCTCCCAGACGTCTTCCGGCGCCAGCTTCACGCCACGCGGCAGCAGGCTGCGGAATTCGCAGAACTCACGCATGGCATCGAGCAGGCCCTGGCGCAAGCCATTGACGTGGGTCCCGCCCTGGGCGGTGGGGATCAGGTTGACGTAGCTTTCCTGGACGCTGTCGCCGCCTTCGGGCAACCACAGCAGAGCCCAGTCCACCGCTTCCTTATTACCGGCGAGGCTGCCGCAGAACGGCTCGTCCGGCAGCCGCTCGAATTCACTGACCGCATCCACCAGATAGGAACGCAGGCCGTCTTCGTAATGCCACTCGACCTTCTCGCCGGTGGCCTTGTCCTCGAAGCTGACCAGCAGCCCCGGGCACAATACCGCCTTGGCCTTGAGCACGTGCTTGAGGCGGCTGACGGAGAACTTCGGCGAATCGAAATACTTCGGGTCCGGCGCAAAGTACACGCTGGTGCCGGTGTTGCGCTTGCCGACAGTGCCGATCACTTCCAGCTCGGTAGCCTTGTAGCCATCGGTGAAGGTCATCTGGTATTCGTTGCCATCGCGCTTGACCCGGACCCGCACCTGGGTCGACAAGGCGTTGACCACGGAGATCCCGACGCCGTGCAGGCCGCCGGAGAACTGGTAGTTCTTGTTGGAGAACTTGCCGCCGGCGTGCAGCTTGGTGAGGATCAGTTCGACGCCCGACACGCCCTCTTCCGGGTGAATGTCCACCGGCATGCCGCGACCGTCGTCGGACACTTCCAGGGAATGGTCGGCGTGCAGGATCACCTGCACCGATTTCGCATGCCCGGCCAAGGCTTCATCGACGCTGTTGTCGATGACTTCCTGGGCAAGGTGGTTCGGCCGACTGGTGTCGGTGTACATGCCCGGGCGTTTGCGCACCGGGTCGAGGCCCGAGAGGACTTCGATGGCGTCTGCGTTATAAGAGCTAGCGCTGGGAGTGGCCATGGGGTCTCGTCGTCAGTCGTCTATGAATAGGGGTCATTCTCAAGGCACCGTGCCTCAGGGCATCAGAGCCGCGAAAAATCGATCGCCTGGTATCTATCGGCACCGATGCCGGCAAAGCTGAGCAACGCCGGCAATTGTTCGGCAAAGCCCTGGAAACTATGATCGCCGCCGGCCTGGATACGCAAGGCACAGGCCCGGTAATACTGCTGGGCGGCACGATAATCCAGGGTTTCATCGGCGGTCTGCAGCCAGACCTGGAAACGTTGCGGGTCCTGGGGGGCCGGGACTTCCAGCTCGGCCAGGGCCGTCACATGATCGACGCTCAGGTCCCAGGTCTCGCCGCTGTAGAGGTTCTGTTGGGGACCGAGGTAGCCGTCGAACATCCGGTGCGGCGCCACCGCCGGGTTGACCAGCAACGCCTTCAGGCCATGGCGCTCGGCCAGGCACGTCGCATAGTAGCCGCCGAGCGAGCTGCCGACCAGCAGTGGACGACCGAGTTCGGCAATCGCTGTTTCCAGTTGGAGCATCGCCTGGCGTGGATGATGATGCAAGGCCGGTACCCGCAACTGCGCTTCCAGGCCCAGGCGCTGCATCAGTTGAATCAACTGAGTGGCCTTCTTCGACAGCGGCGAGCTGTTGAAGCCGTGGATATACAGGATCGAACCGGACATGTGATCACTCTCCATTGGCAGGCTCCCGCACACAAGCGCCAGGCACCGCACAGACAAAGACGCGCAGTTTAGCCTGACTCCGGCGCGCTGACTCGCCTTGAGACGTTTCCTACTTGTTAAGCAGAAGTGATCAGTAGCCGGTACCGCCGTAATCGACCTCGAAATCGAAGCCACGGACCCGGGAAACCGCGGTCTCCAACCGTCCGTCCGGATGCAGGCGCAGCCAGCGATAACCTGGAGCCTTGTCGTCGACCTTGAACGCTTCGCTGCCCGGCGCGAACTGCACACAGGTAGAGGGTGACGCCAGCAAGCGCACGCCGTTGCGCTCGCGGTCCAGTTCCTGGTGGATATGCCCCCAGAGCAGCGCGCGAACCTGGGGAAAGCGGTCCAGCACGGCGAACAGCGCCTCGGGGTTACGCAAGCCGATGGGCTCCATCCAGGCACAATCGATGGAAATCGGATGGTGATGGAAACACACCAGATGATGACGCTGCGGTGCTTCGCTCAGCGATTGCGCGAGCAACTGCAGCTGTTCGTCCTGCAGATAGCCCGGTACCGAGCCCGGCACAGCGGAGTCCAGCAGGGTAATCCGCCAGTTGCCGATATCCACCACCGGCTCGAGCAGGTCGCTGTGGTGAGCGGCCTCGGCCATTTCCCGCAACTCGTCGTGATTGCCCGGGAGCCAGCGTGCCGGGGCGCCGATCACCTCGCTCATCTCACGGAACTGCCGATAGGACGCCACTGTTCCGTCCTGGGACAGGTCGCCGGTGGCCAGCAGCAGATCGACGCCGGGCTGTTCCGCCAACACGCAGTCGATGACCCGTTGCAGGCTGTCGCGGGTATTCATGCCCAGCAAGGTAGCGTCCGCCTCGGCAAACAGATGGCTGTCGGACAGTTGCACCAGCAGCACGGCGTCCGCGGGGGTCGACTGAGTGGATACGCTCGGCAAGAGGCTCTCCTGCAAAATACTGAGGGGTCGTTCTGCACGCTTCGGTCAAGAAAGCGCGCCGCAGGCAATTATGGTCGGGGAATCGGTAAAGAGGAAATGGGCGAAACGGACACACTTCACATTTAACCGGATACAACCTAGCGAACCGCCTCGAATTCATGGCCGCAGGCCAGGCAGTGACTCAACCACTCGCCGAGAAAGACATTGAGCTGGGCTTTTTCGTCCGGCTGGTGCATGGCCGAGTTCGGATACGGATAGATACTGCGAAAGCGCCGGGCATGCTCGGCACTGATCACCTCGGCCATGCGCGCGTCGTGGTAGACCTGTACCTGCAACTGCGGCACCGGCAACCACGGCAGGCTGTGCTCCTGACGCACCAGCAAGGTGGTGGTGTAGGGATTATCCTGCAACACCTCCAGCGCCAGCACGCCGAGCATCTGCTCGCCCTGGGTCATGGCAATGCGCCGTGCACGCTGCTGCTCGCGCATCTGCGGCAGCAACCGCATCAGGCGTGCGTAGTTGGCCTCGCAGGCCGCTTGCAGCCCCACCAGGTCAACCCGATAACGTTCGCGCAACAGACTTACGACCATAACCCCCTCACTTCAGCGCGGTTCAATGCCAGCCATTGCAAGGCAATGATCGACGCCGCGTTGGCAATTCGCCCATCGCGCACGGCTTGCAGGGCTTCTTCGAAAGCCCAGACCGTGGCACGGATATCCTCATTTTCTTCTGCCAGCCCGTACAGGCCGCCAGCCCCTTGAGTGTCGCAGCGCCCCAGGTACAAATGCACCAACTCGTTGCTGCCACCCGGCGACGGAAAGTACCGGGAGATCGGCCACAGGGCCGTCAGATTCAGATCAGCTTCCTCCTGTGCCTCGCGGCGGGCAACCTCTTCCGGTTCTTCGTCCTTGTCGATCAGACCGGCGACCAGCTCGATCATCCAGGGATTCTCGGCCTTGCCCATGGCCCCCACCCGGAATTGTTCCAGCAACAGCACTTCATCGCGCCGGGCATCGTAGGGCAGGACACACACCGCATCGTGCCGGACAAAGACTTCACGATTGATCGTATTGCCCATGCCACCATCAAACAGTTCATGGCGCAGGTGCAGCCGATCGAGTCGATAGAAACCCTTGAAGCAGTTCTCCCGCAGGATGATCTCGACCGTGGTCGGGCTGCTCTTGGTGCTGTCCGTCATCATCTTCCCCATTGCGATAGCGGCGAGGCTTTCCCTCGACTTCGCACCATCCTAACGCGCCGAAGTGCCATGATGCAGCCCTTTCCCCTCGCCGGGATAGACGGGCGCCCCTGAAACCTACTCTAATTAGCTTAGTGGCGAACCGAGTACGCCGCTGACAGTCGAAGCACGATCACTTGACCTTTCTTTCGCTGACGAAGGACACCCATGTCGTTTTTTAAAATCGCCGCGCTGACGGTAATAGCCCTGACCCTGGGCGCCTGCCAGAGCCTGTTCCAGCCCAGCCTGAAGGCGCCGCTGAGCGTCAAGAGCGACACCTCCGAACAGATCAAGCCGGGCTGCAACGATCCGGATTGCCCGCTGGTGAACATCGATACCGTGCATTTCCCCGATGAGCCGCAACTGGACGCCGCGGTGGAGCGGACATTGCTGCAAATGGGCCGCACTTCGGCCAACGGACCATTGCCGACCTCGCTCAAGGCCTATCGCGAACAGTTCCTCGCCACTGCCGAAAGCCGCCACAGCAGCTATTTGCAAGCCAAGGTACGCGAGCAGCATGACGGCTTGGTGATCCTCGAGCTCGCCAGCTACCTGGACGACGGCGACGAACACGGCATGCCGGGGCGCGGTTTCCTCACCTGGTCACGCCAGGAGCAGAAGGCCCTGAGCTTGCAGGACATGCTGCTGCCGGGCCAGGAAGAGACGTTCTGGAAGCTGGCCAAGGTGGCCCATAACAACTGGCAGATCAACAACCGGTTGGACCAGGACTTCGTTACATCCTGGCCCTTCCAGAAAACCCCAAACGTCACCCTGGCCAGCGACGGCGTGATCCTCAAGTACAACGTGACGACCATCGCCCCTTACGCCATGGGCCTGATCGAGCTGAACATTCCGTACCAGCGCCTCAACGGCGTGCTCAAGCCCGAGCGGTTCCCCGCCCGAGGCTGAACGCCCGACCGAGCAGCCCTTGCAGCAACCCCGCCAGCAGCAGTGATGGCAGGGTAGCGCCCAGTTCCGGATGGAAGTTGGCCAGCAGGTGGTAGGTCGACACGCCACCCAGCCAGGCCAACAGCGCCGGCCAGCGCAACAGCGACGCGGCACCCGCGGCGCTACGCCCACGCAGGATGAAGTGATCCACCAGCACCACGCCGAACAGCGGCGCGAACACCGAACCGATCAGCAGCAGGAAGTTCTGGTACTGCGCCAACGGTGCGAAGCAGGCGATCAGGGTGCAGAGCACGCCAATGGCCAGGGCCAGGTGTTCGACCTTCCAACGCAGCAGGATGCCGCTGGAGACCGCCGCCGAGTGGATGTCGGCAAAAGCGTTTTCCGACTCGTCGAGCAGAATCAGCAGCAGCGGAATGCCCAGCCCGGCACCGGCCAGGGCCAGCAGCAAGGCATTGGTTTCACCGCTGGGGGCGAACGCCAGGGTGTAGGCCACGCCCAGGCTCATCAGCCAGAAGTTGCCGATCAGAAAGCCCAGCGCCGTACCGCCGAACACGCTTTTCGCGCGTTTGCCGAAGCGTGAGTAATCGGCGATCAGCGGCAGCCAGGACAGCGGCATGGCAATGGCGATATCGAAGCCCACGGCAAACGGCATCGAACCGTCACCGGCCTGCGCCCAGAGTGCCGCCAGGTCGGCCTTGGCAAACAGGTTCCAGGTCAGCCACAGGCAGGCCGCCAACAGCAACCAGATACCCCATTTGCGCAGGATCTTGCGTACGAAGGTCAAAGGACCGCTGACCGCCAGCAAGGTCGCCAGTGCGCCGAACACCAGGGTCCAGAGCAGCGGGTTGGCCAGCAGGCTGCCCGCGCTGAACGCCTGGGCGCCCAACAGGCTGGCCGCATCGCGCATGACGATGATTTCGAACGCGCCCCAACCCACCAGTTGCAGCAGGTTGAGCAGCGCCGGCAGGCTGGCGCCGTACTCGCCGAGACTGAGTTTGAGCGCGGCCATGGAGGACAGGCCGGTGTCGCTGCCGATCACGCCGACCGCGGCCAGCAGCAGGACGCCGACCACGGTGCCGAGGAGGATCGCCAACAACGAGCCGGACAGGCCCAGCCCCGGCGCCAGCAAGGCACCGGTTTGCAGGACCATCAGGCCGATGCCGAGGGAGAACCACAGGGAAAACAGATCGCGCGCGCCGAACACACGCTTGTCGGCGGGGACCGCGAGATCCGGGGAATAGGTGCTACTAGGTGTGCTCAAGGGAGGGGGATCTCGAAGATAGTGTTTATGCCGTGAATGCGCTGGCGCCTGCCAGGGCCTCTTCGCGGGCAAGCTCCGCTCCCACAAGTCCTCAGTCGTGCACAAACTCAGGCTCGACTCAAGTCCTGTGGGAGCGGAGCTTGCCCGCGAAAGGGCCCTTACAGGCACCCTATTACTTCAGATCGCGTCAAACCTTCTGGTACAACTGGCTGCCTTCGCGCTTGAAGCGCTCGGCCTGTTCCGCCATGCCCTGCGCGGCCTCCACATCGACCGCTTCGATACGCTGGTTGGCCGCGTATTCACGGACTTCCTGGGTGATCTTCATCGAACAGAACTTCGGCCCGCACATCGAGCAGAAGTGCGCGACCTTGGCCGAATCCTTCGGCAGGGTCTCGTCGTGATAGGCCCGTGCGGTATCCGGGTCCAGGCCGAGGTTGAACTGGTCTTCCCAGCGGAACTCGAAACGCGCCTTGCTCAAGGCGTTGTCACGGATCTGCGCGCCCGGGTGGCCCTTGGCAAGGTCGGCGGCATGAGCGGCGATCTTGTAGGTGATGATCCCGGTCTTCACGTCATCCTTGTTCGGCAGGCCCAGGTGCTCCTTGGGCGTGACGTAGCAGAGCATGGCGCAACCGAACCAGCCGATCATCGCCGCGCCGATGCCGGAGGTGATGTGGTCATAGCCCGGTGCGATGTCGGTGGTCAGCGGGCCGAGGGTATAGAACGGCGCCTCGTCGCAGCACTCCAGCTGCTTGTCCATGTTCTCCTTGATCAACTGCATCGGCACATGCCCCGGGCCTTCGATCATGCACTGCACGTCGTGCTTCCAGGCAATCTTGGTCAACTCGCCGAGGGTCTCCAGTTCACCGAACTGCGCTTCGTCGTTGGCGTCGGCAATCGAGCCCGGACGCAGGCCGTCGCCCAGCGAGAAGCTGACGTCGTAGGCCTTCATGATTTCGCAGATTTCGTCGAAATGGGTGTAGAGGAAGTTTTCCTTGTGATGCGCCAGGCACCACTTGGCCATGATCGAGCCGCCACGGGAAACGATCCCGGTAACGCGCTTGGCGGTCATCGGTACATAGCGCAGCAGCACACCGGCGTGGATAGTGAAGTAGTCGACGCCCTGCTCTGCCTGTTCGATCAGGGTGTCGCGGAACAGCTCCCAGGTCAGATCCTCGGCCACGCCGTTGACCTTCTCCAGCGCTTGGTAGATCGGCACGGTACCGATCGGCACCGGCGAGTTGCGGATGATCCACTCGCGGGTTTCATGGATGTGCTTGCCGGTGGACAGGTCCATGACCGTGTCCGAACCCCAGCGGATGCCCCAGGTCAGCTTGGCCACTTCTTCCTCGATGGAAGAACCCAGGGCGCTGTTGCCGATATTGCCGTTGATCTTCACCAGGAAGTTGCGGCCGATGATCATCGGCTCCAGCTCCACGTGGTTGATGTTGGCCGGAATGATCGCGCGACCGCGGGCGATTTCCTCGCGGACGAATTCGGCGGTGATCTGTTTCGGGATGCTCGCGCCAAAGCTGTGGCCCGGGTGCTGCTGCTTGAGCAGGCCGGCGGCACGGGCCTCCTCCAGCTTGAGGTTCTCGCGGATGGCGACGTATTCCATCTCGGCGGTGATGATGCCCTGGCGCGCGTAGTGCATCTGGCTGACGTTGGCACCGGCCTTGGCCCGACGCGGGTTGTGCACATGGGCGAAACGCAGCTTGGTCAGTTCAGGGTCGGCCAGGCGCTGCTGGCCGAAGTTCGAGCTCAGCCCGGTCAGGCGCTCGGTGTCGCCACGGCTGTCGATCCACGCCGAGCGCACATCGCCCAGGCCCTTGCGCACATCGATGGTCACGTTCGGGTCGGTGTAGGGGCCGGAGGTGTCGTAGACCAGCACCGGGGCGTTGATCTCGCCGCCGAAATCGGTCGGGGTCACATCCAGGCTGATTTCGCGCATCGGCACGCGGATATCCGGGCGCGAGCCCTGCACGTAGATTTTCTGCGAACGGGTAAAAGGCTGTACCGATTGCTCATCGACCTTGGCTGAATCGCTGAGGTTGGCGGCATCTTTTGATTTTGTACTCATCACGGCTCTCCAGACGGTATCCAGGGGATTGTCGGGACGAACCTGAAGGTACGGACGCACCAGAACGGGTGCTGTGCTCGGTCCTGCAGAACGCTGTTCGATTGTCGAACAACATCCCGGACGGAGCACAAGAGGACTCGCCGAGGGACGAGAAATCTTGTTCCCTACGCAGGCGCTAACCTGATCAGGTTCAACGGGATCCGGAATTATCCGATCTCAGCCTCATAGCAAGGCACCCCGACAAGAACCAGCCGAGTGTAGAGAAGACTGCGACATAATGCCATCTCCCCCTGATTCGTCTGGATAAATGGCAGATATACCGGATTGTTGCCGCCCCGCCCCGGCACTACACTCGCTACGTCTTGACGCTGGGCAAGCCGGGCAGTAGCCTCGGTCATCGCATTACCACCGTAATATTTACTCTAGGAACTGTCTCATGCTGCGCAAATTTTCACTGGCCCTGGCCGTGTCTTGTGCGACCAACGGATGGGTCTGGGCAGCTGAAACGCCCCTGACGGCCAAGACCGACCTGGTCAGCGTGTACCAGGAGGCCGTGGGCAATAACGCCGACCTGGCCGCCGCCCGCGCCGACTACGACGCACGCAAGGAAATAGTGCCCCAGGCCCGCGCCGGCCTGCTGCCGAACCTGTCGGCCGGTGCCGATGTGAACAACGTCCACACCTCCATCGACCAACCGTCGACCAGCCTGAACCGCAGCGCCACCACCTACCAGGCGACCCTGGCCCAGCCGCTGTTCCGTGCCGACCGCTGGTTCCAGTACCAGGCTGCCAAGGACGTCAACGAACAGGCCGCCCTGCAACTCTCGGCGACCGAGCAGAACCTGATCCTGCAAAGCGCCGAAAGCTACTTCGCGGTGCTGCGCGCCCAGGACACCCTGGCTTCGACCAAGGCCGAGGAAGCGGCGTTCAAGCGCCAGCTCGACCAGTCCAACGAGCGCTTCGACGTCGGCCTGTCGGACAAGACCGACGTGCTGCAATCCCAGGCCAGCTATGACACCGCTCGGGCCAACCGGATCGTTGCCCAGCGCGCGGTGGCGGACGCCTTCGAAGCCCTGATCACCCTGACCAACCGTCAGTACAACTCGATCCAGGGCATCGTCCACACCTTGCCGGTGCTGGCGCCGACCCCGAATGATGCCAAGGCCTGGGTCGACACCGCGGCCCGACAGAACCTCAACCTGCTGGCGAGCAACTATGCCGTCAGCGCCGCCGAGGAAACCCTCAAACAGCGCAAGGCCGGCCATGCCCCGACCCTTGATGCGGTGGCCAAGTACGAGGCCGGCGACAACGACGGTTTCGGCCTGAGCAACCCCAACGCGCTGAACCAGAACTATGCCGGCCCCGTGAAGCAGACCACGATCGGCCTGCAATTGACTGTCCCGCTCTACAGCGGTGGCCTGACCAGCTCGCAGGTGCGTGAATCCTATTCGCGCCTGAGCCAGACCGAACAGCAGCGTGAAGCCCTGCGCCGCCAGGTGGTGGAAAATACCCGCAACCTGCATCGCGCGGTGAACACCGATGTGGAACAGGTGCAGGCACGCAAACAGTCGATCATCTCCAACCAGAGTGCGTTGGAAGCGACCGAAATCGGTTATCAGGTGGGCACGCGCAATATCGTCGATGTGCTCGATGCCCAGCGCCAGCTGTACACCTCGGTGCGCGACTACAACAACACCCGCTATGACTACATTCTCGACAACCTGCGCCTGAAGCAGGCAGCGGGCACCTTGAACCCGGGCGACCTGAGCGACCTGCAGCGCTATCTGAAGGCCGACTACAACCCGGACAAGGACTTCCTCCCGCCGGATCTGGCGAAGGCCGCGGCGGCCAATCTCAAGGGCAGTCCGAAGTATTGATGGAGACCTTGAGAACGCCACGAAACCCTGTAGGAGCCAGCTTGCTGGCGATGAGGGCCTTGAGCCCCACGCCGTCCAAACCGACGCCATCGTCGGCAAGCCGGCTCCTACAAGGATCGCGTCGACGGGACTAACGCGACAGCGACAGCAAGCGCCCCAACCCATCCAGCAGGCGCTGCAATGCGCCCTGGTTGGCCTTCATCACCTTCAGCCCCGCCTCGCCCATCTTCTGCGCATCGCGCGGCAATTCGAACAGACGCTGTACCGCCACGGCCAGCCCTTCGGCATCCTCGACTTCCTGCAACGCCCCCGCCTCGCGCATCAACGCGGCGATCTCGAGGAAGTTGAACAGGTGCGGCCCGCTCAACACCGGCTTGCACAGCGCCGCCGGCTCCAGCAGGTTATGCCCGCCGTTGGGGACCAGGCTGCCGCCGACAAACGCGCTGTCGGCCAGGGCGTAGAGAAACAACAGTTCACCCATGGTGTCACCGAGCAGCACCGCGGTTTGCGCACTGACCGGTTCGCCACTGGAGCGCCGTACCGTCGAAAAGCCCTGCTCCTGGCACAGGGCGAACACACTGTCGAAACGCTCCGGATGACGCGGCACCAGAATCAACAGGGCGTTCGGATAGCTGTCCAGCAATTGCCGATGGGCCGCCAGCACCACCGCGTCCTCCCCCTCATGGGTACTCGCGGCGATCCACACCGGCCGCTCCTGTGCCTGCCATTGCCCACGCAACTCGGCGGCGCGCACCAGCAGTTGCGGGTCGATGCTCAAGTCGAACTTGATCGAACCCGTCACCTCGACACATTCAGGCCGCGCGCCCAACTGCCGGAAACGCTCGGCTTCGGCTTCGGTCTGCACCGCGATCAGGCTCATTTCTTCCAGCATCGGCCGGGTCAAGCGAGCGAAGCGCCCATACCCCCTGGCCGAACGCGCCGACAACCGCGCATTGGCCAACGCCACCGGAATCCCGCGCTTGGCGCACTGATGGATATGGTTGGGCCACAGCTCGGTTTCCATGATCACCGCCAGCTTCGGCCGGGCCACATTGAGAAACCGCGCCGCCGCCCACGGCAAGTCGTAAGGCAGGTAGCAATGCTGGATCCGCGGCTCGTCGGCGAATAGCGCCTTGATCCGCTCGGAACCGGTGGGCGTCATGCAGGTCACCGTGATCGGCAACTGCGGATACTTCGCCAGCAACGCGCGGATCATCGGCGCGGCGGCAATGCTCTCGCCGACCGACACCGCGTGCACCCAGATCCCCTCCGGGCGCAGTGTCGGCAGGCCACTGGCAAAGCGCTCGCCGACACGCCGGGCATAAGCCGGGGCCTTGCGCGCCCGCAGCCATAGACGCAACGCCACCAGCGGCAGCCCCAAATGAAACAAAAAGCTGTAGAGAGTTCTATTCATGGCGACGGAGTTTATCGGCTTTTTCAACCAATCGCCTGCAAGTGCTCGGCAAACCGTTCGGCCAACCAGCGCGCCGCCGGCCCCAGGGGTTCGTCACGGCGCCAGACCAGCTCCACCACCAGCGCCGGCGGCGTCCATTCGCTACGCAGCTCGACCATCTGGTTCTGGTACGCCGGGTATTGCACCACATGACGCGGCAACCAGGCCCAACCCAGACCACGCATCAGCAGTTCGGCCATCACGTAGAAGGAGTCCGCCCGCCAGACTTGCGGGCTGAGCGGCTCGCCGCCGGGATAACCGCTCTGTTGCGGGGCGATGAGCAATTGCCGATGCTGGGCCAGTTGCCGGCGGTTGACCTGCCGCTGCGCCGCCAGCGGATGATTGACTGCGCACACCGTGACCATTTCGACACTGCCCAGCACGCGCCGCTCCAGGGTCTGCGGCATCTGCTCGTGGTGGAACAGCAGGCCCAGGTCCGCACGGCGCTCCACCAGCTTGCGCGCGACATCACCCTGGGCGCCGCTGGCCAGTTGCACCTCGACACTGGGGTAATGCTCAGACAGTGCCTCCAGGCTGTCGAGTACCGGCTGGTAGGGCATGGCCTCATCCTGGGCCAGGCGCAAACAGGCCTCCTGCCCGCGCATCAAGGCCAACGCCCGGCCATTCAGGCGATCGCACTGGCGCAGCACTTCCCGCGCCTCTTCCAGCAAGGCGGCGCCGGCCTCGGTCAACTTCGGCTGGCGACCGCTGCTACGCTCGAACAGCGCCACCCCCAGGTCGGTTTCCAACAGGGCGATCGCATTGCTGACCGCCGACTGCGCCTTGCGCTGTTCACGGGCCACGGCGGAAAACGAACGCTGCTCGGCGACACCGACAAACAGGCGCATCTGCTCCAGGTTCCACTGAATACTCATGAACAACCCATCTTCTTTTCAGATAGGTAATGACTTTACCCCATCTGTCGACTCTCTAGAATGCCAACCTTATCAGCAGGCCCCAACACGAGAGATTGCCCCATGCACGCTTACTACTACCTGGCCATTGCCATCTGCGCCGAAGTCATCGCCACCGTTTCCATGAAAGCGGTCAAGGGCCTGAGCACGCCGCTCCCCCTGCTGCTGATCATCGTCGGTTATGCCATTGCGTTCTGGATGCTGACCCTGGTGGTGCGCACGGTGCCGGTGGGCGTCGCCTACGCGGTCTGGGCCGGGATGGGGATCGTGATGGTCAGCGTCGCGGCGCTGTTTCTCTACGGCCAGAAGCTGGATATCCCGGCCATGCTCGGCATGGGCCTGATCGTGCTCGGGGTGGTGGTGATCCAGCTGTTCTCGAAGACCGCCGGGCACTAGGGCCCCCGTGACGCGCGGGCAAATTCCCATTGTAGGAGCGTCGACCGGCTGCTCCTACACAAACCCGCGCACCACCGGAATACCCCCCAAGAGCGCGATCGACCGCCAACCGCCCTGTCATGAGCCTGTATACTGCGAGCCTTGTCTTGAACACCGAGGTTGTCGCATGCCATCCGCTCTCTCCACCGATGTCCTGATTGTCGGCGCCGGCGTTGCCGGTCTCTGGCTCAACGCGCGCCTGCGCCGCCAGGGCTTTTCGACGGTCCTGGTGGAAAGCGCCAGCCTCGGCGGCGGACAGAGCGTCAAGTCCCAGGGCATCATCCACGGCGGCGCCAAGTACGCCCTGCACGGGGCCCTGAGCGGCGCCTCGGAAGCCATCGCCGATATGCCGCGGCGCTGGCGCGAAGCCCTGGCCGGCAACGGCGAGCTCGACCTGACGGGCGTGCGCCTGCTGTCCGAAGCCCATTATCTCTGGTCCCCCGGCACCCTGGCCGGCAACCTCACCAGCTTCTTCGCCAGCAAGGCGGTGCGCGGCCGGGTCGACCAGGTCAAGGGCGAACAACTGCCGCCCGCCCTGCAAGACCCGCGCTTCAAGGGCAAGGTCTATCGCCTGGCCGAACTGGTGATCGATGTGCCGAGCCTGATCACCCGCCTGGCCGAACTGGCCGGTGACGGCTTGCTCGCCGGCCACACTATCGAACCGCTGCTGGACAACGAGCAATTGGTCGGCCTGCGGGTCGACGGACGGAATATCCATGCCCAGCGCATCGTGCTCAGCGCCGGCGCCGGCAACGCCGCGTTGCTCAAGGCCCTGGGCCTGAGTCAGCCGGCCATGCAGACGCGACCCTTGCACATGGTGCTGGTCAAAGGCCCGAGCCTGAAGCCGCTGTACGCCCATTGCCTGGGCGGCGGGCCCAAGCCGCGCATTACCGTGACCACCCATCCGGCGGCCGATGGCCAATGGGTCTGGTACCTCGGCGGTGATATCGCCGAGGCCGAAGGCGTTGCCCGCGAGCCTGCCGCGCAAATCGCCAGCGCACAGAAGGAGCTGGGCAACCTGCTGCCCTGGGTCGACCTCAGCCAGGCACAATGGGCCACCTTGCGGGTAGAGCGCGCCGAGCCGCTGCAATCGGGCCTGACCCGTCCGGACAATGCCTTCCTCGCCGAGCAGGATCGCCTGCTGGTGGGCTGGCCGACCAAGCTGGCCCTGGCGCCGGACTTCGCCGATCGCGTGTTCAAGAGCCTGGAGCGCGACGGTATTCGCCCGGGCCCGGCAACCACCTTGCCCGAACTGCCGAAACCGACCATGGGGCAAACCCCTTGGGAGCAACTGCTGCCATGAGCCAGCCGACCCTGCACGACCTGCATCGGGCCCTGGGCGGTACCGGCCTGCGGGTGTCGCCCCTGGGCCTGGGCACCGTCAAGCTCGGCCGCGACCAGGGGGTCAAATACCCCAACGGCTTCCAGATTCCCGACGATCAGCAAGCCCGCCAGTTGCTCCAGCTGACCCGCGACCTGGGCATCAACCTGATCGACACCGCGCCGGCCTATGGCCGCAGCGAAGAACGCCTTGGCCCGCTGCTACGCGGCCAACGCCAGGAGTGGGTGATCGTCAGCAAGGTCGGCGAAGAGTTCGAAGCCGGCCAATCGAGCCATGATTTTAGTGCCGCCCACACGCGCTTTTCCGTGGAGCGCAGCCTGCAACGCCTGGAAACCGACTTTATCGACCTGGTGCTGGTGCACTCCGACGGCAACGATCTGGCAATCCTCGAACACAGCGATGTCTACCAGACCCTTGCGGCCTTGAAACGCGAAGGCAAGATCCGTGCTTTCGGTTTTTCCGGCAAAACCGTCGAAGGTGGGCTGAAGGCTCTGGAACAAGGTGATTGCGCGATGATCACCTACAATCTGAACGAACAGGGCGAGAAGCCGGTCATCGACTATGCTGCCAGCCACGGCAAGGCGATCCTGGTGAAAAAGGCCCTGGCCAGCGGCCACGCCTGCCTGGCCCCGGATATCGACCCGGTGCGGGCCAGCTTCGAACTGCTATTTGCACAGCCCGGCGTTGCCAGTGCTATTGTCGGCACCATCAACCCGCGGCACCTCGCCGACAATGTGGCGACGGTGGCCCGGGTCATTCGCCAAAACTGATGCCGCCCAGGCGGCCGACCCCGACGCAAGAAGGAGCCGAGATGCCGCGGACGCTAATACGCAAGAACCCCAGCGACTTCAAGACCCTGCCGTTACTCGTCGAGGCGACACCCGAAGGCTTGTGCTACCAGAGCGTCGGGATGCCGTTGAACTTTGCGCAAACCTTGCACAAGCGCAAACCGGTCACGGTGGCCAACCCCGAGCGCTTCGCCCTGGAACTGGCCAATCTCGGCGTCTCTGTGCGGCTGACCCTGCACTGGCACAATCGCGATTACTGGGTGCTGGTCCGCCAGCGGCGCCAGGATCGCGGCGATGTGGTGCTCAAACTGATTTCCGGCTATGTCCCGGCCCATGAACTGGCCATCCCGCTGCTCACCGCGATTGCCGAAATCGCCGAGGAGTGCCTGCTGGAAACCCCGGAAGGCTGGCTCGGTGGCCGCTTCAACGACACCTGGTTGCCGACGCCCTACTCGGCGGCCCTGCATTACCGCGAGGCCCTGCCCTTTCGCCTGACGCCCTTGTCCGGAGCGGCGCGGCCGGTACGCTGCGGTGCCCAGCAACTGATGGAGCGACCGCGGACCTACGTGCACCTGCCCACGGCGTCATTGCAACTGATCTATGACCTGCGCCTGGACGTCCCGCGCGAGGCCAAGTCCCTGAGCCTGTTCCATGTCGACGAGCGCCTGGAAAACGATCAACTGGTGGCTCGCCTGGACCGCGGCCGACCCGACCTGTACCTGATGCCGCTCAAGGACGGGCAGCCCTGCGCCGAGCTTTACACGCTGAAAAAGGATCAACTGCATCCGGCCAGTACCCGTGGCCTGTACCTGGCGGAAAGCTTTGCCCGACAGGAAGGCTGGGTGGTGCGCGAGGAGCGGATTCGCTGGAAGGACTGGGTCCGCCAGCAAGGGCTGGGCGAGCCTGAGAAAGAATCGAAGATCAAGCGCCTGACCGGCAAGGCACGGCAGATCCTGCGCAAGATCGTGCCGCTGAAAACCGGGCGCTGACAGGGAGGAATGTACGCCATCCCTGTGGGAGCCGGCTTGCCGGCGATGGCGACCGTATAGTCACCACAAGGCTCAAGGGCCTCATCGCCGGCAAGCCGGCTCCCACACACGGGCCTGGCGCTTATCAGTTGCTCCGGATCTTCTCGACAATCGCCGTGGTCGAGCTGTTTTCCACCAGCCCCAGCACTTTCACCGTACCGCCATAGGCCGTCACGATGGAGGCGCCGACCACTTGGTCGATCCCGTAATCCCCACCCTTGACCAACACATCCGGCTTGACCTGGGCCAGCAGGTTTTCCGGCGTACCCTCAGGGAAGCTGATAACCCAGTCCACCGCACCCAGGCCGGCCAGTACGGCCATGCGCCGATCAACGCTGTTGATCGGACGGCCGGGACCCTTGAGGCGGCTCACCGAGGCGTCGTCGTTGACCGCGACGATCAAACGATCGCCCTGGGCCCGCGCCTGCTCCAGGTAGGTCACGTGACCGGCATGGAGGATGTCGAAGCAGCCATTGGTGAACACGATCGTTTCGTTGTGCGCCCGGGCATCGTCGACCGCCAGCAGCAATTGCTCAAGGCCCAGCACACCGCGCTCGGAACCTTCCTCGCGCTGGATCGCCCGGCGCAGTTCAGGCGCGCTGATGGCCGCCGTACCGAGTTTGCCGACGACGATGCCGGCGGCGAGGTTGGCCAAGGCCACCGCGTGGGGCAGTTCTTCGCCCGCGGCAATGGCCGCTGCCAGGGTCGAGATCACCGTATCGCCGGCACCGGTCACATCGAACACTTCGCGGGCCCGGGCCGGCAGGTGCAGCGCCGGATGATCGGGGCGCAGCAGGGTCATGCCATGCTCGCCACGGGTCACCAGCAAGGCACCGAGGTCCAGGTCCTGCATCAACTGGGCACCCTTGGTCACCAGCTCATGCTCATCGGCGCAACCGCCGACAATGGTTTCGAATTCGCTGAGGTTCGGCGTGATCAGGCTCGCGCCACGGTAGATCGAAAAGTCCTTGCCCTTGGGGTCGGCCAGCACGGGGATACCCCGTGCCCGGGCGGCCTGGATCAGGGCTTGGTGATTCTTCAAGGCGCCTTTGCCGTAATCGGACAGCACCAACACCTTGACCCCTTCGAGCAAACCGTCGACTTCAGCCCCGAGGGCCAGGGCATCGGTGGCGAAGGGTTCTTCAAAGTCGATCCGCAGCAACTGCTGGTGACGGCTCATGACCCGCAGCTTGACGATAGTCGGCTGGTGCGCAATGCGCTGGAACAGGGCCCGGACCCCGGCGCCCTCGAGGCTGTTGGCCAGGCTGTCGGCCGCCTCGTCGTCACCAGTGACCCCCACCAGCGATGCCGGGGCACCCAGGGCGGCGATGTTCAGGGCAACGTTGGCGGCGCCGCCGGGGCGATCTTCAATGTGCTCGACCTTGACCACCGGTACCGGGGCCTCAGGAGAAATCCGTGAGGTACCACCATGCCAGTAACGGTCGAGCATGACATCGCCGACCACCAAGACAGGGGCTTGATCGAATCGCGGCATGGACAACTTCATGGAGCAACCCACATAAAAAATGAACAGGGGCGCGATATTAACACAGGGTTGCCGAAGGCTTGCCTAGACAAAACAGGGCGCAACGACCAGCGTCGCGCGCCCTGCCAACGGATCAGACGATCCCGACGTGTGCCGGTTCATCCAGGCCCATGGCATTGAGCCGAGCGTAGTAACCGTTCTGAACCAACAGCTCGGCATGGGTGCCGCGCTCGACGATACGGCCCTGGTCCATGACCAGGATCAGATCGGCCTTCTCGATCGTCGACAACCGGTGGGCAATCACCAGGGTGGTGCGCCCTTGCATGGCATGATCCAGGGCAGCCTGGATATGCCGCTCCGACTCGGTGTCGAGGGCCGAGGTCGCTTCGTCGAGGATCAACAGCGGGGCGTTCTTGAGCAGCGCCCGGGCGATTGCCAGACGCTGGCGCTGGCCACCGGAAAGCAGCACGCCGTTTTCACCCACCAGGGTGTCAAAGCCCTGGGGCAGTTGCTCGACGAAATCCTTGGCATAGGCGTCCGCCGCCGCGGACTCGATATCGGCCCGGGGAGCGCCGGCCAGATCGCCGTAGGCGATATTGTTCGCCACGGTGTCGCTGAACAGCGTGACATGCTGGGTCACTTGGGCAATGTGTCGACGCAGGTTCAGCAGTCGATAGTTCTCGATCTCCACGCCATCGAGCAGAATCTCCCCGCTGCCATGGTGATAAAAGCGCGGGATCAAGGCTGCCAGGGTCGACTTGCCGCTGCCGGAGCGGCCGACCAGGGCGACCATCTGGCCAGGAGCGACACTGAAGCTGACATTGTCCAGGACCTGCCGCTCGGTTCCCGGATAGGTAAAGCTCAGGTTGCGCACTTCCAGATGCCCACTGACCGACTCGCGCTCCACGGTACCGTTGTCCACTTCCGGAGTGACGTCGAGTTGCTCGAAGATGCTTTCGGCACCCGCTACCCCCTTCTGGACCGTCGAGCTGACCTCGGACAACTGGCGAATCGGCTTGGGCAGCAAACCGGCCAGGGTGATGTAGGCGATCATGTCGCCCGCCGAGGCATCGCCACGCAGGTAGAGCACCAGGAACAACAGCACCGCCATGGCGCTGTAGATCACCATTTGCAACATCGGCGTATAGATCGCACCGGTGCGGGTCATGCGCAACTGCCGGTCGGTGTTGCTCAGGCTGGCCTTGAGAAAACGCTTCTGCTCATAGGTTTCACCGCCGAAGCTGCGAACTACGCGATAGCCCTGGATAGTTTCCGAGGCAACATGGGTGACATCACCCATGGCGACCTGGATCTTCTTGCTCTGCTTGCGAAACTTCTTGCTGGAGGTGCTGACCATCACCGCGATCAACGGCAGGATGGCAACCATCACCAGGGTCAGGCGCCAGTTCATCCACAGCAGCGAGAGGAACAGGAAGACCACGGTCATGCCTTCGCGGATCACCACCTTGATCGCGTCGGTCACCGCCCCGGTGACCATGGTCACGTTGAAGGTAATGCGCGAGATCAGGTGCCCGGAGTTGTGGGTGTCGAAATAACGATTGGGCAGGGTCAGCAGGTTATTGAACAGCTCCACCCGCAGATCGTGGACCAGCCCCAGGGACACCTTGGCCAGGAAGAAGTTACCCAGGTACGAGCCCAACCCTTGCCAGGCAGCGATCAGCACCAGCAACAGCGGCACCGCCTGCAGCAACTGCAGGTCGCGCAGGTAAGGTACCGAGGGAAACAGCGCGGCTTGCGGATCGGACAGGCCGTCGACGAAATATTTCAGAATATAGCCGAGCATCGGCTGGGTCGAAGCGAATATCAGGAAACCCACGATACTCAGGGCGAACATGCCAATATAAGGCCGTACGTAGCCGAGTAGGCGGAAGTATACTTTCAAGCTCGAGGGGCTTGCGCTGAGACTGGATTCGGTCATATCACGCGGCGATTATGAAAAAGGAGGCTGACTTTAGCACAGCTTCCCAGCTGTACCTGCACATGGCACAAGCAACAATCCTGGGCCTCGACCAATGACATTGAAATGCCACCCACTTATGATGGGCGGTGATCACTCTTGTGGAATGACTTGCCTGCATGCAATCCAATCGCCTTACCTCTGCCTCAAACCGTATTTTCGACTTCCTGTGTCAATGGATCCTGCCGCTGGGATTGCTGATCTTGCTTTCAGGGATGTTCTATCTCAAGAGTCGTAGCTCGCTGGCTACATTTTACCTCGGGCTGTTCGGTATCCCCTCGCTGCTGATGCTCTGTCTGCGCCCGAGGGAAATCAAGACCCTGCTGGGTGAGCCGATTATTGCCGGATTCCTCGCGCTCTGTATCTGGCTGTGCCTGACCCTGCTGTGGAGCCCTCCGCAGAACCCGGATTTCGGGATGATGAAAATCACCCTGCAACCCCTCATGCTCTTCGCCGGTTGCGCCATGCTGCTCCAGTACCGTGGCGAGGCCCTGAAACCCCTGCTGTTCTGCGCGGCAATCATCGCCCTGGTCGCGACCATCAGCGACCTTGCATCGTTTATAAAAGACTATGCGCCAGGCCATCGCATGGTTGGCGCAGGAGCCTTCACCAACCCGCTGCTGAGCTCTCACCTGTTCGGTTTTTTCTGCATTTACTGGTTGTACATCAGCATTACCAGCCAGCGCCTGTCGGCCCTTTGGCTCAGCGTACCGGCGATGGCCGTCATGCTGGTCGCGGTCATGGCAACGGGTTCGCGAACCCCTCTGGTCGCCCTTACCCTGTCCATCCTGTGGCTGAGTATTGTCAGCCGCAATCGCAGGGCCCTGCTAATGATCGCGGGCATGCTGCTGGGTTCAGCCGCCATTCTGCTGTTGTTCCCGGAGATATTGGGCGACCGTGGCAGCTCCTATCGCCTGCAGATCTGGCAAATTGCCTTGCAGCGAATCGCCGAACATCCCTGGATCGGTCATGGATACGACTCCGAACTGCGCATCGATGTTGGCATAGGTTTTCTGCTGGAGGAGCCGCACAATTTTGCTCTAGGGGTTCTCTACTACGTCGGGATCATAGGCCTGATCCCCTGGGTCTTCGTATTGGTGTGGGGCCTGCTCAGCAGCTACCGACAGCGACTCCAGCCAATGTTCGTCCTCGCCTCCACTTTGCTGGTCTATGGCATTGGTGCAGGCCTGACCGAAGGTGGCGCGATCATCACACGACCGCGCGAACACTGGTTCCTGCTGTGGATCCCCTTGGCGCTGATCGCGGCACTCAGCATCGCCAACCGCCGCAATCAACAACTGGCAAAGGCGAACCCAGCTCAACCTTGAGTCATGGTTGGCCTGCTCACTTGCACTCCACGCCGTCGTTACCATCCGCTCCGAAGGCGAGCTGGATCGACGGACGAGCACAAGACATCAGGTTGCGTACCCTCCTCACGACTCAAGAGGCTGTGCGCTGCCTGGCGTAGGCGAGAAACCCGGTAATATCGTCGCTGCAAAGCTTGTCGGCCAAACCCCGCACTTCGTCCTTAGGCCAACTCCACCAGGCACTTTGCAATAATGCAAGGCGCTGGTCCTCTGGAAAACGCCACTTCAGAAAGCGCGCTGGATTCCCGCCTACCACGGCATAAGGCTCAACATCCCGAGTCACCACCGCACCGGCGGCGACAATCGCGCCATCACCGATGGTGACGCCGGAAAGCAGCGTGCAATTGGAACAAAGCCACACATCGTTGCCGACCCTGACATCACCGCGAGAACCGCCATAGTTGGCAATCTGCGACACCTGCGGCAACATGGCGGGAAACGGGAAAGTAGTCACCCAATCAGCACGATGATGGCCGCCGAGAAAAATCTGTACACCACCGGCGACCGAACAATAGGCCCCGATACGCAACGTCGTACCTTCATACCAATCATGGACCAGCGGCACGCCATAGCTGCCATAGCCATAATCATAGTCAGGGTACTGAAGGCGAAAACGTGCGCCTCCCTGCTCGATTTTCGGCAGTTTGCGAATCGCACGCTTGGCGCGTTTTTCCCGATAGCGTTCAAGCCAGCCCACGCCGTTATCCCCTGTGTTGTCGCGAGAAAAACAAGCGACCCAAACCACGCCAGGTCTTGCGATCAAAGTATTTGAACGGAAGCTGCTTGAGCAACTCGCGAGCCAACGCCCTATCTCGATTGGCGGTTTTGACAAACATCGAATTCAGGAATTTATAACGGGCGATATCGTAACCGGGATGATCGCTGAACAGCCCATAGGTCTTGAGGATGTTGTTGATCATGAACCGGTGGTTCTTGTATGAGTTGGTCGCATGCTGGCGGTATTGGGCCATGACCACATTCAGCACATCGATGTAATAACCGGCATGGGTGATCTTGAGTTCGATGTACAGGTCCTCCAGGGGGATCTCCGGATCGAAGCCGCCGACCTTGTCCAGGGCCTCACGACGCAGCATCAGCGTCGGTGCTGGCGGAAACGGTTTGAGCCCCATGAACATTTCATCGAAGTTCAGGCGCCGGAACGGCAGGTCACGGTGCTGGCGCTTTTCCGGCATCAGTTCGCCATTACTGTCGATGATTTCCATATTACCGGCGCAAATACCCACTTCAGGCTTATCGGCCATATAAGCAACCTGCGTGGCGATCCGCTCGGGAAACATGATGTCGTCCGAACCGAAGGACACAATCAGGCTACCTTTGGTTCGAGCAATGGCCCCATTGAGGGTGCGCGTCAGCCCCTGGTTCTGCTGGGTCCGGAAATCAAATCCATGCTCGGCCTGCAGCCGCGTAATGCGCTCGACGCTATCGTCTGTCGAACCATCGTCGACCACCAACAGCTCAATATTCGGGTATGTCTGGCCCAGCACGCTCAGAATGCTCTGCTCGATGTAGGGTCCATGGTTATAGGAAGCGATGACAACCGAAACCAGCGGCTGCTGACTCATGCCCGTCCCACCTCGCGCAGACTGGTTTCAATCAAGTCTTGGTACTTTTGCCGGAACTCCGTCAGGGTGTGATGCTCTTCCAGGTAACAAAAGACCTGCTCACCCTTGGCGCGCAGCTGTTCATCACTCATCGCCAGATAGGTGTCCAGCGCTGCGGCCAGTTGCTCCACATTGCCCGGATCGTGGGACAGGCCACCGGCGCCCTGCACCAGCGGCAACATCGCCGGAACGTTGGAAGCAATGACAGGCAAGTGCCCACTCATGCCTTCCAGCAACGCCAACCCCAACCCCTCGGTCAGCGAAGGCATGGTCCAAATATCAAACGCCCGCACATACTTCATGGCGTCCTCACGAAAACCGGTCAAATGCGCGCGGCCCGTCAGCCCCAGACGTTCAATCTCGGCCCGCAAGTCCGCTTCGGCACGCCCGGAGCCAATAATCGCCACCTGCGCGTTCGGGTACTTGTCCTTGAGCAAGGCAAAAGCCTGTAGCAAATGGTCGTGCCCCTTGATCGGCACCAGGCGACCCAACGCGCCGATGATCCGCGGCTCGAGCGCAAGGCCCAGCGCCTCGCGGGCCTGATCGCGAGGCAGTTGCAACCGCTCGGACTGCTCGATATCGATGGCATTGGTGACAAACGTGGTGTTCTGCCGTGTAAAACCACAGTTCAGTTCCACCAAATAGTCTCTGACCGCCGCCGAAACCCCGACAAATCGCCAGTTCGGACTGACCCAACGCTGATGATGAAGACGACGATAGAGGCGGTCGTACTCTTCAAAACCGTGGGCAATCCCGATGCACAATGGGATTTTCAGCCAGCGGTTGAGCACCAGCATCATGTTCAATGACTTGAATCGGTTGCAAATCACCACATCGAATTGTTGCTCACGGCAGTACTTGTAGATCTGCCACATGGCCCCCAGGCGCAGCCCTTTGACGGCCTTATAGGGAAACTCGAAGTACTTGGAGTGATCCGCCACGCTCAAGGGTTGCCCGGGAGCCGGATGCCCCCGCAGAAACGCCGAAGTCACCTCGAAGCGCTCTGCCGGAAGCGATTTGATAATCTGCTCCGCCAGATCGGCGAAGTCATTTTCCTTTACGTTGTAATCCGGCTGTAGCTGCAAAACCTTGAAACGAGGCTTCATAATTCTCCATGCTGCGATGGTAGTGGCTCAGCGGCCCGGGAAGTGGATCAACAACTGCAACCTGCCAGCCTCACGGGGCTGGCAGTCCTGCTCGAGCTTACTGTGCAAGCGGCTGAACACCCGGCAGCCACCCAAAGCAGGCGATATCAACCCAGGGGGTCATACCCATTGGCGCCATCCTTGACCACCAGGATGTCTTCCATGATCAGGTACTGCAGGTCCGAGCCAAAGAACATGTTCAGGGCATCGGTCGGCGAGCAGATCATCGGTTCGCCGCGACGGTTCAACGAGGTGTTCAGGGATACGCCGTTGCCGGTCAATACCTCCAGCGCCTTCATCATGTCGTAGTAGCGCGGGTTGTATTCGCGCTTGAGCACCTGGGCTCGCGAAGTGCCGTCCTCATGCACGACTTCCGGCACACGGGTCTTCCACTCTTCGGACACTTCGAAGGTGAAGGTCATGAACGGCGCCGGGTGATCGATCTTGATCATCTGCGGCGCCACGGTGTCGAGCATCGATGGGCAGAACGGCCTCCAGCGCTCGCGGAACTTGATCTGGTGGTTGATCCGATCCGCCACGCCAGCGATGCTCGGGCAACCGATGATCGAACGCCCGCCCAGGGCCCGCGGACCGAACTCCATGCGACCCTGGAACCAGGCCACCGGGTTGCCGTCGACCATGATCCTGGCGATCTGCTCCGGCATGTTGTCGAGCTTGCGCCACTTCGGCGCGTTCTCGTGACGCGCGCAGGCGGCGATCACGTCTTCGTTGCTGTAGGACGGGCCGAGATAGACATGTTCCATCTTCTCCACCGGTACACCACGGGCATGGGACACATAGGCCGCCGCGCCCACCGCCGTACCGGCATCACCGGAAGCCGGTTGCACGAACAGTTCCTTGACGTCGTTGCGGGCAATGATCTTCTGGTTCAACTTGACGTTCAGCGCGCAACCACCGGCAAAGGCCAGCTTGCCGGTGTCCTTGAGAATATCGCCCAGGTAGTAATCGATCATCTGCAGCGAGATCTTCTCGAACAGCGCTTGCATGCTGGCCGCGTAGTGAATGTAGGGCTCGTCGGCAATATCGCCTTCGCGCTTGGGGCCCAGCCATTCGATCAGCTTCGGCGAGAAGTAGAAGCCCTTGCCCTTTTCCTTGTAGCGACGCAGGCCGACGACGTTGGCGTAGTCGGTGTTGATCACCAGCTCGCCGTTTTCGAACGAGGCCAGGCGCGAGAAGTCGTACTGGCTGGCATCGCCGTAAGGGGCCATGCCCATCACCTTGAATTCGCCGTCGAGCATTTCGAAGCCGAGGAACTCGGTGATCGCACCGTACAGGCCACCCAGGGAGTCCGGGTCGAAGAACTCCTTGATCTTGTGGATCTTGCCGTTTTCGCCGTAGCCGAAGAAAGTCGTGGCGTACTCGCCCTTGCCGTCGATACCGAGGATCGCGGTTTTCTCTTTAAAACCGGAACAGTGGTAGGCACTGGAAGCGTGGGCCAGGTGATGCTCGACCGGCTCGATCTTGACTTTCTTCGGATCGAAGCCCAGTTGCTCCAGGCACCAGACGATCTTGTTGCGATAGCGCTTGTAGCGGCGGTTGCCCATCAGGAGCGCGTCAAGGGCGCGATCCGGGGCGTACCAGTAACGTTTGGCATAGTGCCAGCGAGCCTTGCCGAACAGGCTGATGGGGGCGAACGGAATCGCCACCACATCAACGTCGGACGGTTTGATACCCGCCTGCTCCAGGCAGAACTTCGCCGACTCGTAAGGCATGCGGTTCTTTGCATGCTTGTCGCGTACGAAGCGTTCCTCTTCGGCCGCCGCAATCAGCTTGCCGTCGATGTACAGCGCTGCGGAGGGATCATGACTAAGGGCGCCGGACAGGCCGAGAATCGTCAATGCCACAGGGGTCTAGCCTCTCAAAGTCCATATGCAGGCGACAAGGCGCCTGAAAAAATGTGTTCCCACCAAGGGGGTGGCAAACAACTAAAGGGCAGGATTATAGCAAGGATTATCAATGCGGGAGCTGACACCGGGCAGACGATCACTCTGGTTTCATCTGCCCGCTGTATCCGACCGCAGGCATATCAGCCCTGGAGGGCTGTCGTCGATTGGGGCAAACGCTGGTCGATCAGCTGATACAAGGCGCTGCTCGCCGGCCAGTTGCGCATGAAGCGCGCCCGATCACGAGCATAGGCCTTGGCGAAGCTGTGCGCCGACCTATGCTGGCGCATCGAGTCCAGGTCGATCAAGGCCCAACGGCCATCCTGCCAGAACAGGTTATGCCCCTTGAAATCACCGTGGCTGATACGTTCGCGGATCAACTCGACAAACAGTTGCTCCAGCGCCTTGAGCTCGGTCGGCGGTACTGCGCCCGATTCCACGTACGGTGCAAAGCGCTCGATCACATCCGGCCCGTCCAGGTGCTCGGTGAGCAGGTAGGCACGGCTGCGCAGCCAGAAAAACCGCCGTTCCAGCACGGCGAGCGGCTTGGGCGTGGCGATCCCGAGGAACGCCAGGCGATTGCCCTCACGCCAGGAATGCCAGGCCCGGCTCGGTCGCCAGAAACGCTTGAGCCAATGGCTGAAGCCCTTGATGTTGTAGCGCTTGAGCACCAGTGGACGATCGCCGACATCGACCCGTCCCACCGTGGCCGTACCGCCATTCTTGTACAAGGGCCCCTGGGCGAGCAGCGCATCGGCTTGCTCCAGCACCGGCCCCAGCGCCGCTTCTTCTTCGCGACGAATCGCCCGCAGGCCGAACGCCCCACTGCGAACACTGAACAGCGAACACTCGCGAGCGACCTTGCGCAGAAAATCCTTCAAGCGCCAGCCACGGACCTTGTCCACCTGCTTGAGCAGCGCTTCCAGCGGCAACGCATGCTCGCCATTGCTCAGCAGGTAATGCACCAGCAGCTCTTCGATAAAAGGTTCGAATGCCTTGGGCAACTGGGCAAAAAACATCCCGAGGTTTTCCAGCACTTTCTGCCGTGACAGCGGCTGGCCCGCCTGTTCGACGCGGATCCCGGCGCCATCGATCAAATACAGCTTGCCGTCATGGCGCAGCAGATTGTCCAGGTGCAGGTCTTCCTGCCACAGGCCCTTGCCGTGCATCTGCGCAATGACGCCCAGCGCCTCGGCCAGCACCTGTTGCTGCTCGTCGGCCAGCAGCGGCAACGACTCGACCTTGCTCCAGGCCTCGCCCAGGCTCTCGGCGCCTTCGAGAAACTCGAACAGCAACCAGCCGCCCTCGCCTTCTTTCAGGCCATCGACCAGCAACCGCGGCGTGCTCAGGCCCTGCTCGGCCAACAGCCGAACGCCCTGCAGTTCACGCTGGAAGTGCCGTGCCGCCTTGCTGCCCACCAGTAATTTGGCCAGCACCGTCCGCCCACGCCAGACCCCGGCACCGACATACCGCTGCCCCGGCAGCACGCGCAACAGGCTCAGCAACTGCAGCTGTGCGCTGCCGGCAGGGTCCGCCAACTCCAGGCCCAGGGGTATTGCCGGAGCCCGTCCGGCCGTTTTCAACTCAGATAAACGCATCAACCACTTCCTTCGCCAAACGACGCAAGCGCGGCAACATCAGAGCGCGCCGCCGTAACGCAGTTTGCGCTGGTAAAGTTTCTCTGCCTTGCGCTCCAGCAAGGTCAGCAGCGCCGCTTCATCCCGCAGGATCTGGCGCAGCGGCTTGAGAAAATAGCCTTTCAGGAAGCGCAACAGGTCGCGTCGGGTCAGGCCAATATCCAGCACCGAGAAATACAGCGCCGCCAGATCCTTGTTGCGCCAGCGCGCGGGGATCGCCGCGCGGGTCTGGGCACGGTGCAGGTCGATGACCGAGAGCTTGAGATCCTCGGCCGTCACCGGCTTGTCGGTGTGTAGCAGGAAGTGGCAGATATAGCAGTCACGATGATTGACCCCGGCGCGGTGCATCATGCCGGTCATCCGCGCCACTTCGGCAATCAGCGCGCGCTTGAGCCGCGGCTCCGGCGGCTGCTTGGGCCAGTCCATGCTGAAGTCTTCGAGACTGATGGTCGGCGCCAGCTCTTCGGTGACGATAAACGAATGCTGGTCCGCCGGGTTGCTACCACGTTCGCCATAGGCCACGGCGGTCATGGTCGGCACCGCGACCTCCTGCAGACGCTGGATCGCCCGCCACTCCTGACCGGCACCGAGAACCGGCAGCTTGGCGGTCACCAGGTTCTTGAAGATCTCCCGCCAGCCGATGCCACGGTGGATCTTGACGAAATAACCACGGCCGGCGACTTCCGTACGCAAGGTACGCCGCGCTTCCAGCTCACGGTAAACCACACCCTCCAGGCGCTCGACCTCGGCGAACGCATCGCGTCCGGCCCACAGGTGCTTGAACGGCTCGGCCAGGATCAACTTCATTGCGCTAGTTCCCCCAGGATCACGTCCGCCGCGCGCTGCGGCATGCTGTAGAGGTCGGCCGTCTCGGCATAGGTCAGGCCATATTGGCTCCACGCCAGGCGCGCGGCCTGATCGGACAGCATCCGCTCCAGGTATTGATTGAGCTGGGATTGCTCGAACGGCTCGTCCAGCACCAGGCCGCAATCGGCATCGGCGATGTAGCGGGCATAACCGCAGACCGCGCTCACCAGCACTGGCAGGCCGGCCACCAGGGCCTCAAGCAGTACCGTGCCGGTATTTTCGTTGTAGGCCGGATGGATCAGCAGATCGGCACCCAGCAGGAAACGCGGGACATCACTGCGCCCCATAAGGAACTGCACTCGCTCGCCCAAACCCAACGAGGCACTCTGCGCCTGGAAGGCCTTGGGATCGTCCTGGCCGATGACAAACAGCCGGGTGCGCTCTTTCAAGGCCGACGGTAACGCGGCCAGGGCCTTGAGGCTGCGATCGAGCCCCTTGGTCTTGAACCCGGAACCGATCTGCACCAGCAGCAGCTCATCGTCCGCCAGGTTGAACTCGCGGCGAAACTCGGCGCGGATCTCGGCGGCATTCGCCGGTGCCCGACGATCCAGGGAAATCCCCGGCGGCAGCACGTGGAAGCGCTCCGTCGGGGTGTCGTAATACTTGACGAAAAGCGGCTGCTGAACTTCCGAGATCATCAGGATTTCCGTCTTTGCCTCCCTGGCGAACACTGCCCGCTCATACTCGGCGAAATGCTGATAGCGGCCCCAGAGGCGATAGAGCGAATGACGCTGATTCTGCGCCTTGTCTTCGAAGCAACCGTCGGCGGCATAGTAAACGTCCAGATCGGGCATCTTGTTGAAACCGATCAGCCGCGCCACCGGGCGCTTGGCCAGGTCGGCCTTGACCCAGGCACTGAACCTGGCGTAACGCCGATGATTGAACAACGCCTTGACCGGCACCATCACCACCTCGAAGCCGGGCGGGATATCCCCCTCCCAGAACAGGCTGTAGACGCGGATCTGGTGCCCGCGCTGCTGGCACTCCAGGGCAATGCGCATGAAGTCACGCTGTAATCCGCCAAACGGAAAGTACTTGTACAGAACAAAAGCCAGTTGCATCAGTGCCGCTCCTCAGCCATTAACAGCGCGCTCAATCGGCTCGCCACACGCTCGGGATTCAAGCGTGTGAAGCACAGAGGCAACTCGCGTTTCAGATCGAAGCGCTGCTGGTCCTCCGCTGTCGGAACGTAGGTGCATTTCTTTTGAAGACAAGGCGCGCAGGGAAAATTGCTCGCCAGATGGATCTGCGACCGGCCGTAGGCACCGGTCAGGCTCGAGCTGGTCGGACCGAACAGCGACAGCGTCGGTACATCCAGCGCCGCGGCCAAGTGACCGAGGCCAGTATCCACCGCGACGCAGGCAGTGGCGCCGGCCAGTACCTTCGCGACCCCAGCCAGGTTCAGCTTGGGCAGGACCACGACATGCTTCAGGTTGCGCGCAATCCGCTCGGCCCGGGCCTTTTCCTCGGCATTGCCCCAGGGTAGTTTCACCGGCACACCCAACTGACCCAGACGCACGGCCAACTCGCGCCAGTAGGCTTCCGGCCAGTGCTTGGTGTCCCAGGTGGTGCCGTGCAGAAACAGCACGAAAGGCGCCTTGCGCGGCAACTCGACCAGCTTGTCGACATCCAGGCCGTAGTCGCCCATGCCCCTGGGCAAGTCATAGCCCAGCGCCAAGGCAAACAACTGGCGCATGCGCTCGACCGCATGCTGATTTCGCGCCACTGCCAGGCGCCGCGAATAAAAGCGGCTGGCCAGGGGTTCGCGGGCTGAGTTCGTGTCCGGACCGGCCACCGGGGCCTTGGCATAACGGGTCAGCAAAGCGCTTTTCACCAGGCCCTGGGCATCGATTACCAGATCGTAGGGGGTGGCGCGCAAGCTCTGCTTGAAACGCCGCCACTCGCCACTCTTGATCGTCTGCCAGATATTCTTGCGCCAGCGGCGGATCGCCACTGGAATTACCTTGTCCACCGCCGGGTGCCAGCTCGGGATTTCGGCGAACCCTTCCTCGACCACCCAGTCGAAACGGATGCCGGGAATCGCTCGCGCGGCATCGGTGAGCGCCGGCAAGGCATGGATCACATCGCCCAGGGAGGAGGTCTTGACCAGCAATACGCGCAATTAGTGGACCTCGACCGCAGTGCCGTGCAACCGCTGCAAGGCTTCGTTCACCGGGGTCGGCTCAAGCTGACGCAGGCAGTTGTAATGGCCGAAGCGGCAGGTCCGGTCAAAACAGGGACTGCACTCCAGGCCCAGGCGGACGATTTCCACCTGGTCCGCCAACGGCGGAGTGAAAACCGGCGAAGTCGAGCCGTAGACCGCCACCAGCGGCCGGTTCAACGCGGCGGCGACATGCATCAGCCCCGAGTCGTTGGAGACCACCGCATCGGCACAGGACATCAGGTCGATGGCCTCGGCCAGGGACGTGTCGCCACAGAGGTTCACCGCCTCTTCCCGCAACCCCGGGATCAAGCGCTGACGAATGTCTTCGCCGACCCCGTGATCGTTCTTCGAGCCGAACACCCAGACCTGCCAACCCTCACGAATCCACGTCTCGGCGACTTTCGCGTAATGCTCCGACGGCCAGCGCTTGGATTCGCCGAACTCGGCACCCGGGCACAACGCCAGCACCGGGCGATCCAGGCTCAGTCCGAACTTGGCCAACGCGGCCTCGCGGCTGGTCGGGTCGATCTGCAAACTCGGCCGCGGATATGGCGTCGGCAGGCTTTCACCCGGCTCATAGGCCAGGGCCATGAAACGCTCGATCATCAGCGGATAACGTTCTTTATCCAGCTTGCGTACATCGTTGAGCAGGCCGTAGCGGAACTCACCGCGCCAACCGGTGCGCTTTGGCACGCCGGCGAAAAACGGCACCAGCGCCGACTTCAGCGAGTTGGGCAGCAGGATCGCCTGGTCGTATTGACCGGCCAGGGACTTGCCGATGCGCCGCCGCGTGGCCAGTTCCAGGGCTCCGTGGCCGAGCGGAAAGCTCAAGGCGGCCCGCACCTCGGGCATGCGCTCGAGGATCGGGCGGCTCCACTCCGGGGCCAGTACATCGATCTCACACTGCGGATGACGCTGCTTCAGGCACTGGAACAGTGTCTGAGCCATCACCATGTCACCGACCCAGCTGGGCCCAACGATCAGAATATTCATAGGCTTCCACAAACGATGCGGGGAGGCTTAAGCCTCCCCGCCTCTAAAATATCAATCAGCTTAGCCCCAGCTCGGTCCATATCCGCATGACATCGCGGCGTTCGACCGCGAACTGATCGCCAGCGATCACCCCCGCCTCATTCTGCAGCGCCTGGCGGTGGGCGGCGGAGCGATAGGCCTTGTAGACCTCGCGCAGCAGGTTGGCATCCGTGGCGGGAATCAGCTCAGCCTGCTCCAGCCCTTCGAGAATGCGGATATTGTCGGTATAGCGGAGTAACGCCGGGTGCGCTTTCGACCAGGCCAATGTCGCGTATTGCACCATAAATTCAATATCGACGATACCACCGGCATCCTGCTTGATATCGAAGGGTGCCGTGGTCTCGAAGGCATTGGCCGCGGTGCCCGCCGCAGTGGCCTTGCTCCCCAGGTTGTCACGCATCTTGGCGCGCATCTCGCTGACTTCCTGACGCAAGGTCGGCAAATCCCGCTCACGCCCCAGCACCGCCGCCCGCACCTTCTCGAACGCCGTACCCAGCGCCTGGCAGCCCACCAGCACCCGGGCGCGGATCAGCGCCTGATGTTCCCAGGTCCAGGCTTCATTCTGCTGGTAACGCTCGAAGGCGCCCAGGGAACTGACCAGCAGGCCCGAAGCCCCGGACGGGCGCAAGCGCATATCCACTTCATAGAGCTGGCCGGAGTTGGTCTGGGTGGTCAGCAGGTGAATGATCCGCTGGCCCAGGCGGGTGAAGAACTGCGCGGTATCGATGGGCTTGGCGCCATCGGTCTCGGCATTCGGGTCGCCATCATGGATAAACACCAGGTCCAGGTCCGAGCCATGGCCCAGCTCGATGCCGCCGACCTTGCCGTAGCCGACAATAATAAAGCCAGGGTCGCACAAGCTGCCGTCGACGCGGCGCGGTGAACCATGCCGGGCGACGGTCTGGCGCCAGGCCAGGGCCAGCACCTGTTCGAGGATCGCTTCGGCGAGCCAGGTGAGGTAGTCGCTGACCTTCATCAACGGCAGGCTGCCGGAAATCTCCGAGGCCGCGACCCGCAGGCGATGCGCCAACTTGAAGTGGCGCAAGGCTTCCATCTGCTGCTCGAGGTCGTCTTCCGGAATCCGCGTCAGGCGCTCACGCAGCTCCGCCGCCAACTCCGGCGCCAGCGGCGGCTTGAACAGCCGGCCTTCGTTGAGCAACTCGTCGAGCAGCATGGGGAAGCGGGTGATCTGTTCGGCAATCCATGGGCTGGCGGCACACAAGGTCAGCAAGCGGCGCAAGGCCCCGGGGTTTTCCGTAAGCAGCACCAGGTAGGCCGACCGCCGGGCCACGGCTTCCACCAAGGGCAGCACGCGCTCCAGCACCAGGTCCGGATCGGCATGCTCCACCGCCTGGGCCAGCAGCCGCGGAATAAAGGCATCGAGCCGCTCCCGGCCGAGACGCTGCATGGCGCGCAACTGCGGACTGGTACGCAGCGCCGCCAGCTGTTTCAGGGCCTTGGCGGCCTCTTTGAAACCGCCTTCCTGCAACTGCCGGCAGGCCGCCTCCTCGTCCTGGGACTCTTCCCACAGTGGCAGCCATTCGCCGCCGACCATCACTTCGCTCGCGGCACCGTCCTCTTCGTCCGGGTCGGCGATCACCTGGCGGAAATGCCAGTCGACCCGCCCGCGCCAGTGCATCAGTTGCCCATGAAACGCCGCCCAACTGTCGAAGCCCATCATGAAGGCAATCCGCGCGCGGTCCTTTTCACCGTCGGGCAACATCTGGGTCTGGCGGTCGGCAATCGCCTGGATCGCATGCTCGGTGTAGCGCAGGAATTCATAGCCATTGCGCAATTCGCCGATCACCGCCGGCGGCAGGTAACCCTGGCCTTCCAAGGTGCTCAGCACCTTCAACAGCGGCCGTTGCTGCAGGCTCAGGTCACGCCCGCCGTGAATCAGCTGGAAGGCCTGGGCAATGAACTCGACCTCGCGAATACCACCGGAACCCAGCTTGATATTCTCGGCCATGCCCTTGCGCCGGACCTCCTGCTGAATCAGCTGCTTCATGGTGCGTAGCGCTTCGATGGCCGAGAAATCCAGGTAACGCCGATAGACGAAGGGCCGCAGCATCTCCAGCAATTGCGCGCCGGCCACCTGGTCACCGGCCACCACCCGCGCCTTGATCATCGCGTAGCGTTCCCAGTCGCGACCCTGATCCTGGTAGTACTGCTCCAGAGCGTTGAAGCTCAGCACCAACGCACCGGCCGAGCCATAGGGCCGCAAGCGCATGTCGACGCGGAACACGAAACCGTCGACGGTGATCGGGTCCAGGGCCTTGATCAAGCGCTGGCCCAGGCGGATGAAAAACTCCTGGTTGTCCAACGGGCGCTTGACCCCGACCGTCTCGCCGCCTTCCGGATAGGCAAAGATCAGGTCGATGTCGGAGGACAGGTTCAACTCCATCGCACCGAGCTTGCCCATGCCGAGGATGACCATCTGCTGCGCCTCGCCGCTGCGCCGCCCGGTGGGCGTGCCGAACTGCTGGCAATGCCGCGGGTACAGCCAGCGATAACCCTGGTCGATGCAGGCGTCGGCCAGATCGGAAAGATCACGACAGGTCTGCACCAGATCCGCCTGGCGAGTCAGGTCACGCCAGATGATCCGTACCTGCTGGCGCGTGCGTTGACGCCGCAGGGCGCGACCCAGCTCATCCTCGGTTTCGACCGGCTGCAGCGCCGCGGCGATCTGCCCGCACATCTCCCCTGGTGCCAAGCCACGATCCAGGTCGCCGAACTGCGCCAGCTCCAGCAACATCAAAGGGTCACGCACCGATTGTTCAATAAAGAAGTCGCTGGCCGCGCTGACCCGGGCGAACTGCGCCCAGCGCTGCGCGGTCCACTGCGCCAACCCGTGATCGTCCTCCAGGACGGCGACGGCGGCACGAAACGACTGCTCGGCACGACTGGCGGCAGGCAGGAGAATGGCCGGCAGGTCGGCCAACGTTGGAAGGCTCATGGTCTATCCTTGGTGATCGAACAATCAGCCGCAGTCTGTGATAGCGAGAAACACGCTCTGGAAAGGACTGTCGAACAAAAGTTAGAAATAGCTGATAATGGTTATTTTTTGGCAGCCAGCTTCAAAAAAATGGTCGCCTTGATTAATTTCCAACCAACAATATCGATTACGCTCACAACATAGCAGGAAGTTTTTACTCGTCGATCTGTAGTTTTACTACTCGTCTATACATTCGAAAGGCTGAAATGGCCGACGATTTGTAGTAAAACTACAGGACTCCGGTACAACCTCCGGACATCCAAGAATTTATGTCGTCTGCCCACAAGGCCAGTCGCAAACTCAGGCAACCGATTCTGGAAGCCTTTCCGCCCTGGAGCAAGCCATGCAAGACCTCGATCCCGTCGAAACCCAGGAATGGCTGGACGCCCTGGAATCGGTTCTCGACAAAGAAGGCGAAGACCGTGCTCACTACCTGATGACCCGTATGGGCGAACTCGCGACCCGCAGCGGCTCGCAACTGCCCTACGCCATCACCACGCCGTACCGCAACACGATTCCCGTCACCCACGAAGCACGCATGCCTGGCGACCTGTTCATGGAACGCCGCATTCGCTCGCTGGTGCGCTGGAACGCCATGGCCATGGTAATGCGCACGAACTTGAAAGATTCTGACCTGGGCGGTCACATCTCCAGCTTCGCCTCCAGCGCCACCCTGTATGACATCGGTTTCAACTACTTCTTCCAGGCCCCGACCGACGAACACGGCGGCGACCTGATCTACTTCCAGGGCCACACCTCGCCAGGCGTCTACGCCCGTGCGTTCATGGAAGGTCGCATCAGCGAAGAGCAAATGAACAACTTCCGCCAGGAAGTCGACGGTCAGGGCCTGTCGTCCTACCCACACCCTTGGCTGATGCCTGACTTCTGGCAGTTCCCGACCGTTTCCATGGGCCTGGGTCCGATCCAGGCGATCTACCAGGCTCGCTTCATGAAGTACCTGGAAGCCCGTGGCTTCATCCCGGAAGGCAAGCAAAAAGTCTGGTGTTTCCTCGGCGACGGCGAGTGCGACGAGCCGGAATCCCTGGGTGCGATTTCCCTGGCCGGCCGCGAGAAACTGGACAACCTGATCTTCGTCATCAACTGCAACCTGCAGCGCCTCGACGGCCCGGTTCGCGGCAATGGCAAGATCATCCAGGAACTCGAAGGCGTGTTCCGTGGCGCCCAGTGGAACGTCACCAAGGTCATCTGGGGCCGTTTCTGGGACCCACTGCTGGCCAAGGACGTCGACGGCATCCTGCAACGCCGGATGGACGAAGTCATCGACGGCGAGTACCAGAACTACAAAGCCAAAGACGGCGCGTTCGTCCGTGAGCACTTCTTCAACTCGCCAGAACTCAAGGCGATGGTTGCTGATCTGTCCGACGACGAGATCTGGAAACTCAACCGTGGCGGCCACGACCCGTACAAGGTCTACGCGGCGTACCACGAAGCGGTCAACCACAAGGAACAACCGACCGTCATCCTGGCCAAGACCATCAAAGGTTATGGCACCGGCGCCGGCGAAGCGAAGAACACCGCGCACAACACCAAGAAGGTTGATGTTGAAAGCCTGAAGCTGTTCCGCGATCGCTTCGACATTCCGGTCAAAGATGACCAGCTGGAAAACCTGCCGTTCTTCAAGCCGGAAGCCAACAGCGCCGAAGCCCGCTACCTCAGCGAGCGTCGCACTGCACTGGGCGGTTTCGTGCCACAGCGTCGCGCCAAGAGCGTCAACATCCCGACTCCGCCACTCGATACCCTCAAGGCGATCCTGGACGGCTCGGGCGACCGTGAAATCTCCACCACCATGGCCTTCGTGCGGATCCTCGCGCAACTGGTCAAGGACAAGGAAATCGGCTCGCGCATCGTTCCGATCATCCCCGACGAAGCCCGTACCTTCGGTATGGAAGGCATGTTCCGTCAGTTGGGCATCTACTCCTCCGTCGGCCAGCTCTACGAGCCAGTCGATAAAGACCAGGTGATGTTCTACAAGGAAGACAAGAAGGGCCAGATTCTCGAAGAAGGTATCAACGAAGCGGGCGCCATGAGCTCCTTCATCGCTGCCGGTACTTCGTACTCCAGCCACAACCAGCCGATGCTGCCGTTCTACATCTTCTACTCGATGTTCGGCTTCCAGCGGATCGGCGACCTCGCCTGGGCCGCTGGCGACAGCCGCACCCGTGGCTTCCTGATCGGCGGCACCGCCGGCCGGACCACGCTCAACGGCGAAGGCCTGCAACACGAAGACGGTCACAGCCACATCCTGGCCGGCACCATCCCGAACTGCCGCACCTTTGATCCAACCTACGGCTATGAGCTGGCGGTGATCATCCAGGACGGCATGAAGAAGATGACCGAAGAGCAGCAGGACGTCTTCTACTACATCACCGTGATGAACGAGTCCTACCAACAACCTGCCATGCCGGCCGGTGTCGAGGAAGGCATCATCAAGGGCATGTACCTGCTCGAGGAAGACACCAAGGAAGCGGCTCACCACGTGCAACTGATGGGCTCCGGCACCATCCTGCGCGAAGTGCGTGAAGCAGCGAAGATCCTGCGTGAGCAATTCAACATCGGCGCCGACGTGTGGAGCGTGACCAGCTTCAACGAACTGCGTCGCGACGGTCTGGCCGTGGAGCGCAGCAACCGCCTGCACCCTGGCCAGAAGCCAAAGCTGAGCTACGTCGAAGAATGCCTCAACGGCCGCAAAGGTCCGGTGATCGCCTCTACCGACTACATGAAGTTGTTTGCTGAACAGATTCGCCAGTGGGTCCCATCCAAGGAGTTCAAAGTCTTGGGTACCGACGGTTTCGGCCGTAGTGACAGCCGCAAGAAGCTGCGTCACTTCTTCGAAGTCGACCGTCATTTCGTGGTGTTGGCAGCCCTGGAAGCCTTGGCTGACCGTGGTGAGATCGAACCCAAGGTGGTGGCGGACGCTATCGTCAAGTTCGGGATCAACCCGGAAAAACGCAACCCACTGGACTGCTGAGGAGACACCCTGTGAGCGAACTCATTCGCGTACCTGACATCGGCAGCGGTGAAGGTGAAGTAATCGAACTGTTTGTGAAGGTCGGCGACCGTATCGAAGCCGACCAGAGCATCCTGACGCTGGAATCGGACAAGGCGAGCATGGAAGTGCCCGCGCCGAAAGCCGGCATCATCAAAAGCCTGAAAGTGAAGCTGGGCGACCGCCTGAAAGAAGGCGACGAACTGCTCGAACTGGAAGTCGAAGGTGCCGCTGCGGCGGCGCCTGCGGCCGCACCAGCGCCTGCCGCCCAGGCGGCTGCGCCGGTTGCCGCCGTGGCACCGATTGCCGCTCCGAGCGCCGCGCCTGCCGCCACCTCGGCCCAGCAAGTGCACGTGCCGGACATCGGTTCGTCGGGCAAAGCCCAGATCATCGAGATCTCGGTCAAGGTCGGTGACAGCATCGAAGCCGATCAATCGCTGATCACCCTCGAATCCGACAAGGCCAGCATGGAAATTCCATCGCCGGTCGCCGGCGTCGTGGAAAGCATCAGCGTCAAGCTCAACGACGAAGTCGGTACCGGCGACCTGATCCTGGTTCTGAAAGTCGCTGGTGCTGCATCGGCTGCTGCTCCAGCAGCGGCCCAAGCCGCCGCCGCACCGACTGCCGCTCCGGCGCCAGTGGCTGCACCGGCCGCTCCGGTTGCCGACAGCGTCCAGGACATCCACGTCCCGGATATCGGTTCGGCGGGCAAGGCCAAGATCATCGAAGTCTCGGTCAAGGCCGGCGACACCGTCGAGGTCGATCAATCGCTGATCACCCTCGAATCCGACAAAGCCAGCATGGAAATCCCATCGCCGGCCGCTGGCGTGGTGGAAAGCATTTCCATCAAGCTCGACGACGAAGTCGGTACCGGTGACCTGATCCTCAAGCTGAAGGTCAAGGGCGTTGCCACGGCAGCCGCTCCTGCTCCAGCGGCCGCACCTGCCGCACCGGCCAAGGCTGAAGCCGCACCCGCCACTGCACCGGCTCCAGCAGCGGCTCCGGCAGCCGCCCCGGCCAACTCGGGGGCCAAGGTCCATGCCGGCCCAGCGGTACGCCAACTGGCCCGTGAGTTCGGCGTCGAACTGAACGCGGTCAGCGCCAGCGGTCCGCACGGTCGCATCCTCAAGGAAGACGTGCAGGTCTACGTCAAGGCGATGATGCAGAAGGCCAAGGAAGCACCGGCCGCCGCGGCTGCCGGCGCAACCGGCGGAGCCGGCATCCCGCCGATTCCGGTGGTGGACTTCAGCCGCTTCGGCGAAATCGAAGAAGTACCGATGACCCGCCTGATGCAGGCTGGCGCCGCCAACCTGCACCGCAGCTGGCTGAACGTGCCGCACGTGACCCAATTCGACTCGGCGGATATCACCGAGCTGGAAGCGTTCCGCGTGGCCCAGAAAGCCGTGGCCGAGAAGGCTGGCGTCAAGCTGACCATTCTGCCGCTGCTGCTCAAGACCTGCGCCCACCTGCTCAAGGAGCTGCCGGACTTCAACAGTTCGCTGGCCCCAAGCGGCAAGGCGATCATCCGCAAGAAGTACGTCAACATCGGCTTCGCCGTCGACACCCCGGATGGCCTGCTGGTCCCGGTGATCAAGAACGTCGACCAGAAGAACCTGCTGCAACTCGCCGCCGAAGCGGCTTCCCTGGCTGAAAAGGCCCGGACCAAGAAGCTCTCCGCCGACGACATGCAGGGCGCCTGCTTCACCATTTCCAGCCTCGGGCATATTGGCGGCACCGGCTTCACGCCGATCGTCAACGCGCCGGAAGTGGCGATCCTCGGTGTTTCCAAGGCCACCATCCAGCCGGTCTGGGATGGCAAAGCGTTCCAACCCAAGCTGATGCTGCCGCTGTCGCTGTCCTACGATCACCGCGTGATCAACGGCGCGGCCGCCGCGCGCTTCACCAAGCGCCTGAGCGACCTGCTGGCGGACATCCGCACTATCCTGCTGTAACCGCGAACCCGGTCTCTTCCCATGAGGAGACCGGGGCCGCGCACCGATTTCCGAGCGCCACGCTCGTACCTCAACCCCGCCACTTGGCGGGGCTTTTTTTGTCCGTTTTCCGGGCAACACCACAAACGATTCAGCAAACACCGTGACTATCGCGAAATAGACGGCTGGCGAGGCCCGTTCACTGAAGAATTTCCCCCTTCGGCCGATACATTGAAGGCACGGAGCCACTGTTGTGCTTGTCAGCCTGACCCGCTTAATGCAACCTTGCCCAACACGCCAGAAAAACGCTCTTGAACCAGCGTGACCCGTACTCTTGAAGCGAGCTCTTAATGAAAAGCCAACCGGATGTCGCCAATAGATTGGCGGCCGAGGTAGTCACGCAATTGCCGGTGCCCTCGCGGCTCGGCATGCTGCGTTTCGAACGGCTGAATGAAGCAAGCTGGGCACTGCTGTTTCTCGATCCCAATTGCGAGCGCCAGTTCGGCCAACCGGCCATCGAACTGTGTGCCCTGGTCGGTTCGCCCTATGCCAGCCTGATGGAGCCCGAAGCCCGTTACCGGCTGCACGACACCATCCAGCAGCAACTGGTCGATAGCCCGCATTACCTGATCCGCTACACCCTGCACACCACCCAGGGCCCATTGAGCCTGCTGGAAGTCGGTGAAGCCTACAAACAACACAACCGTCACCTGCTGCGTGGCTACCTGCTGGTGGTCCAGGGCCTGCTCGGCCAGGAACCGGCCTTGCCGGCCGCCGACCTGGAAACCCAGAACAACCGCCTGCAGATTGCCCTGGAACTGAACCAGCGCGCCCAGCAGGAGCAATTGCTCCACCTGGACCGGGTGCGCGCCCAGCAGGACCTGATCCTGCGCCTGGCGCGCCAGCGCTACAGCGCCGGCAAGTCCCTGCTCGAAGCCGCCGAACTGATCACCCGTTGCGCCTGCGATATCTACGAAATCGACTGTGCGAGCATCTGGAACCTCGAAGGCAATCGCCTGGTGCCGATCTGCTCCTATCACCGTGATCGCCAGCAGTACGTGCTGCCGGATATCATCGATGTCGGTGGTTTCCCCGACTATCTCGAAGCCCTGCACACCAGCCGCGCCATCGACGCCCACAACGCCAACCGCGACCCGCGCACCCGGGAAATGGCCGAAAGCCTGCGCCCGCGCGACACCAATGCCATGCTCGACGCCAGCATCCGTATCGACGGCCAGGTGGTCGGCGTGCTGTGCCTGGAACAAACCGGCAAGAGCCGCGCCTGGCAGTCCGATGAAATCGCCTTTGCCGGCGAGCTGGCGGACCAGTTCGCCCAGGTCATCAATAATCACAACCGACGGACCGCCACCAGCGCCCTGCACCTGTTCCAGCGCGCCGTCGAGCAGAGCGCCAACGCCTTCCTGCTGGTCAGCAGCGAAGGCGTGGTGGAATACGTCAACCCCAGCTTCACCGCCATCACCCAGTACAGCACCGAGGAAGTCCACGGCCAGAAGCTCTCCGAGCTGCCGGCCCTGGAGAACCTCAGCGAGCTGCTGTTCGACGCGCCCTCGAGCCTGGCCAAGAGCAACAGCTGGCAAGGCGAGTTCAAGAGCCGGCGCAAGAACCTCGAACCCTACTGGGGCCAGCTGTCGATTTCCAAGGTCTATGGCGACAACCGAGAGCTGACCCACTACATCGGCATCTACGAAGACATCACCCAGACCAAGCTCGCGCAACAGCGCATCGAACGCCTGGCCTACACCGACAACCTGACCAACCTGGGCAACCGTCCGGCCTTTATCCGCAACCTCGACGAGCGTTTCGCCCGCGACAGCGATTCGCCCATCAGCCTGCTGCTGGTGGACATCGACAACTTCAAGCGGATCAACGACAGCCTCGGCCACCAGACCGGCGACAAGCTGCTGATCAGCCTGGCCCGACGCCTGCGCAACAGCCTGAGTCCGAGCGGCAGTCTGGCGCGCTTCGCCAGTAACGAATTCGCGGTGCTGCTGGACGACACCGACCTGGAAACCGGGCAACAGATCGCCAGCCAGTTGCTGACCACCCTCGACAAACCGATGTTCGTCGACAACCAGTTGATCAGCGTCACCGGCTCCGTGGGCCTGGCCTGCGCGCCGTTGCACGGCCGCGACCCACAGACACTGATGCGCAACGCCGGTCTGGCCCTGCACAAGGCCAAGGCCAACGGCAAGCACCAGGTCCAGGTCTTCACCGAAGCGCTGAACGCCGAGGCCAGCTACAAGCTGTTCGTCGAGAACAACCTGCGTCGCGCCCTGACCCAGAACGAGCTGGACGTGTTCTACCAGCCCAAGCTCTGCCTGCGCAGCGGTCGCCTGCTGGGCATGGAAGCGCTGTTGCGCTGGAACCACCCGGAGCGCGGCATGATCCGTCCGGACCAGTTCATCAGCGTCGCCGAAGAAACCGGCCTGATCATCCCGATCGGCAAATGGGTCGCGCGCCAGGCCTGCCGCATGAGCAAGCAACTGACCGCCTCCGGCCTGGGCAAGCTGCAGGTGGCAATCAACCTGTCGCCCAAGCAGTTCTCCGACCCGGACCTGGTGGCCTCCATCGCCAGCATCCTCAAGGAAGAACAGCTACCGCCGAGCCTACTGGAGCTGGAACTGACCGAAGGCTTGCTGCTGGAAGCCACCGAAGACACCCACCAGCAACTCGACCAGTTGAAAAAGCTCGGCCTGACCCTGGCCATGGACGACTTCGGCACCGGCTACTCGTCCCTGAGCTACCTGAAGAAATTCCCGATCGACATCATCAAGATCGATCGCAGCTTCATCCATGAAATCCCGGATAACCAGGACGACATGGAAATCACCTCCGCGGTGATCGCCATGGCCCACAACCTGAAGATCAAGGTGGTGGCCGAAGGCATCGAGACCTACGAACAGCTGACCTTCCTGCGTCGCCATCGCTGCGACGTCGGCCAGGGCTACCTGTTCGACCGGCCGATCCCCGGCATCGAACTGATCCAGCAGCTCAAACGTTACCCGCGCGGCCCTTTGGCCTGACAGCGCTGTAACACTCGGGCACACTGTTGGTCTATCTTCCTGTATCGCTTATCCCAACCTGACTGAGAGGACTGCGACATGGTCTTGCGCTCGGAAATACTGGTGAACAAAAACGTGCTCCCAACCAAAGAACAAGCTCTGCCTGGCCGCGAAACTCCAATGAGCGTGCCGGAAAAACATTTCGTCAATGGCAACCCGTTGCTGGGCCCCTTCCCCGGCAACGTGGAATTCGCGATCTTCGGCCTGGGCTGTTTCTGGGGCGCGGAACGGCGCTTCTGGCAACGCGAAGGGGTGTACAGCACCTCGGTAGGTTACGCCGGTGGCTTCACGCCGAACCCGACCTACGAGGAAGTCTGCTCGGGCCTGACCGGCCACAGCGAAGTGGTGTTGGTGGTGTATGAACCGGAGATCGTCAGCTACGAACAGCTGCTGGCGCTGTTCTGGGAACTGCATGATCCGACCCAGGGCATGCGCCAGGGCAACGACATCGGCAGCCAGTACCGCTCGGTGATCTACGCCACCAAACCGGACCAACTGGAGGCCGCGCTGAAGAGCAAACAGCTGTTCCAGGCCGAACTGAGCAAGGCCGGCCATGGCACCATCACCACGGAAATCGACGAAGCGCCGACCTTCTTCTATGCCGAGGCCTATCACCAGCAGTACCTGGCGAAGAACCCCGAAGGCTATTGCGGGATTCGTGGCACCGGCGTGACCTGCCCGATCTGATTGAACGCCGCCCTCCCCCTGTGGGGGGGGGGGGGGGGGGGGGGGGGGGGGGGGGGGGGGGGGGGGTTGGGGGGGGGGGGGGGGGGGGGGGGGGGGGGGGGGGGGGGGGGGGGGGGGGGGGGGGGGGGGGGGGGGGGGGGGGG